>JANNNT010000055.1:0-8655 GCA_031398685.1 Rhodocyclaceae bacterium
CTGCAACACAAGCACATGGTGCTGGTGGATACGATGGGCATGAGTCAGCGCGACCGTATGGTTGAAGAACAGGTGGCTATGTTCGGCAACAGTAATGTCAAACGTCTGTTGCTGCTTTCGGCCACAAGTCGAGGAGACACGCTTGATGATGTCGTGCGAGCGTATAACGGCTCCGATCTCGCCGGCTGTATTCTGAGCAAGGTTGACGAGGCCGCCAGCCTGGCCTCGGCGCTTGATGTCATCATTCGCCACGGTTTGCGTTTGCACTACGTTTCGAATGGTCAGCGTGTGCCGGAAGATCTGCATCTGCCCAACCGGGCGTATTTGCTGCACCGTGGTTTCAAGGATCTGCCGGAAGCTTCGCCGCATCGCCTTGATGGCTTTGAACCCGGCCTGATGATGGCCAGTGCCGGTTCCGGAATGGTCGCCGCCGGAGGGCGTCGTGGCTGAGTCGCATGGTGATCAGGCGGCTGGGTTGCGTCGCCTGCTTGGTCGCGAGCAGTCGCGCATTGTAACTTTCGCCGCGGGGAGTGTTGGTGTCGGGAAAAGCGTTCTGGTGGCCAATCTTGCCGCCTCACTGGCACGTCAGGGCAAGGAAGTGCTGGTGCTGGATGAAAATACCAAAAATAATGTGGCCTCCCTGTTTGGAGGACTTGCCCGTCACGACCTGAACCAAGTTATCAACCGTGAGAAGACACTTTCCGAAGTGCTGCTGACGGTGGCGCCCGGTGTTCGAGTTCTGCCGGCAGCGAAAGCGGTGAAAAAGCTCGGAAATCTGAGTCTTCTCCAACAGGAATCCCTTCTGGAAAGTATCACCGGAATGGATCGTCCGGCTGACGTGATTCTGGTCGACGCCTCGCTGGATCATCCGCTCGGATTTTCCCCGCTGGGCCTTGCTGCACATGACACAGTCGTAGTTATCTCGGCGACCGGGGCGTCAATTACAGATGCCTATGCGCTGATCAAGAAAGTCAGCCTCGGTTATGCGCGCAAAAATTTCCGGATTCTGGTGAATAGGGTTCGTGGCCAGGATGAGGCTGAAGCAATCTACGGTAATATCGCCAAGGTGACGCACAGTCGAGGCTTGGCTCGCCTCGAATACACCGGATTTGTACCGCTTGACGAACAGCTGCGCCAGGCCTCGCGTCTGTGCCAGCCTGTCGTTGCTTTATTCCCTGATGCGCTCGCCTCAAAAGCCTATCGGACGATAGCCAGTGATTTGCTCAATTGGCCCTTGCCCGACGATGAGACCGGTGGGCTCGAACAATTCGTGCAACAACTGCTACACTTGAGCCAACACATCGACCCGATCCCTATTTACGCCTGATAGTTTCAAACCATGTATAACGCTGCTGGTCAGATCAACAAGGATCAGCTGGTACAGCGCTTCGCTCCGCTCGTAAAGCGTATCGCCTATCATCTGATGGCCCGATTGCCTTCCAGTGTCCAGGTCGACGACCTGATTCAGAACGGCATGATGGGTTTACTCGATGCCATAAACCGCTTTGAGGCAGGAATGGGCGCGCAATTTGAAACCTATGCGGCTCAGCGTGTGCGAGGCGCCATGCTGGATGGTTTGCGCGAGAACGACTGGTTGCCACGCAGTCTGCGCCGCGATTTTCGCCGTATAGAAGTGGCCATTTCGCAGCTTGAGCAGCAATATGGCCGATCACCAAGCGAGCAGGAACTTGCCGATGCGCTTAGCATGACGCTTGGCGATTACCAGAAGATGCTACAGGATGCGCGTGGGCATCAACTGATATCCTTTGAGGATCTGGTCGAAGATGGCGACGAAGACTTTCTCGAGCGGCATTTGACCGACGAGTCGAGCGAACCATCGAAAATTCTCGAAGATCAGAGCCTGCGCAATTTGCTGGTGCAAGGTATCGAGTTATTGCCCGAGCGCGAAAAACTGATGATGGCGCTCTATTACGAGCAGGATCTCAACCTGCGCGAGATTGGCGAAGTCATGGGAGTGACGGAGTCACGTATCTGCCAGTTGCACAGTCAGGCGGTGGCCAGGCTGCGCGCACGGATTTTCGGGAATGCTGGACTCAAGAAGAAAGCCATTCGGAATGGATAAGATCAGCGTTCTCGGTTTGTTGCTGGGTATTGTTGCGATTATTGGTGGTCAACTTCTGGAGGGGGGGCATGTTGCTTCGCTTTCGCAGCCGACGGCGCTGCTGATCGTACTCGGCGGGACCATGGGTGCGGTCATGTTGCAGAGCCCTTATGCGACCTTTGTGCGCGGTATGCGGATGGTTCGCTGGGTATGGTATCCGCCAGATGTGGATTACCTGCAATTGATCAAGCAGGTCTCGAACTGGAGTCAGGTCTCCCGCCGTGAAGGTTTGCTGGCTCTGGAAGGTGTCATCGTCCTGCTGAAAGACGATTTTTCCCGCAAGGGATTGCAGCTTCTGGTGGATGGTGCCGAGCCGGAACGGCTGCGCGAGGTGCTTGAGGTCGAAATCAGTACCTATGAAGAAGAAATGAAACTATCGGCGAGAATCTGGGAGGCCGCCGGCGGCTACTCGCCGACCATCGGCATTCTGGGGGCCGTGATGGGCCTGATTCACGTGATGGAGAACCTTTCCGATCCCTCGAAGCTGGGTGCCGGGATTGCGGTTGCTTTTGTCGCAACGATCTATGGCGTGGGGCTGGCCAATCTGGTTTTTCTGCCGATGTCCAATAAACTTAAATCGCATATCAATCGTTTGATCGTGCAGCGAGAGATGATTGTTGATGGTTTGGTTGGCATTGCCAACGGCGACAACCCACGCATCATTGAAAGTCGCCTCCAGGGCTACATCTTCTAGCGTATGGCCCGCCGGAAACGAGTTGAAGAGCGCGATAACCACGAACGCTGGTTGGTTTCGTATGCGGATTTCATCACCCTCCTGTTTGCCTTCTTTGTGGTGATGTACGCGTTATCGACGGTAAACGAAGGGAAATACCGCATTTTGAGCGATTCGATGTCCAGCGCCTTTCGCAACGTGCCGATCAATAGCTCGTCACCGATGCCGATCGTCGTGACACCGCCGATTCTTGCGATTCAGAAACCGAGTGCGGCAGCCAGGACCCAGGAATCCGTGAAACAGATTCAGCGCGACAAAATGCGCAGTGTCGCCAAGGATATTCTGGATGTTATGGCGCCGCTCATTGAGCAAGGTAAGGTTCGAGTGATCGAAACAAGCCGGGGTGTAACGATTGAAATCAGCGACAGCATTCTGTTTTCACCCGGCCAGGCCCTTTTGCAACCCACATTGATCAAAGCCATGCGTTCGGTTGCCGATGTACTGGTGCCGACGGAATTCCCGATTACCATCGAAGGCCACACTGACAACGTACCGATCAATAACCCGCAGTTCCCCTCCAATTGGGAACTCTCGGCGGTTCGTGCAACGACGGTTCTACGCTTGTTTGCTGATGCTGGTGTGGCGTCCGACAGGTTGACGGCAATTGGATATGCCGATACCCGCCCTGTCGAGCCGAACTTGCTGGCTGACGGACGCGCGCGCAATCGGCGGGTGTCGATTCTTATTGATTCAGCGGTGCCGGAAAAAGGAAAAGAGCTTGGTCTTGAACCAAAGCCGGTGTCACCACCGTAGGCTAGACGGAGTGGTTGATACGTCCGTGACCCGCCGTCGTCGATTGCCCGTCAGGGCCATAGAGATCGAGTGATTTGTTACCGCTCTGCAAGGCTTCCAGCGCCTTGGTGATGTACTGCATGCGCATCTGGATCAGTTCACCGTTGAGGCGATTCAATTCGCGGGCCTCCGCCGCCAGTGAAAGAATAGTGCGCCAGGTGCTGCTCGCGTGTTGTTCATCGGGAAACGTTGCACACCACGCCTCAATGCCAGCACGGTCAGCAGCAAACCCTTGAGCGGCTAATGATGCGTTGCGCTGCGCTGCAAGGCTGTTCAGATGGACGGCGAGTTTGCTCTTTTGTTCGGCGAATTCGGGCAGGTTATCGGTATTCCCGTTGCTGAGCGCGGTCTGCTCAAGTTTGAGAAGGTCGACAAACTGTTGAACGGCCTCAGCCTCGGCCGACATGGCCTGCAAAAATACGGTAGCTTCAGCTGTCAGTGCTTTTGTCAAAGTCAGGCCTGCCGTTGAGAATCCACCAGCTCTTTGGCGGAGGCAATCAAACGGTCGGCTATGGCACCGGCGTTGATCGTGAAACGGCCATCCGAGATGGCCTGCTTGATTTCAGAAACACGGGCAGCATCAAAGGACTGTCCGTCATCCGCGGCGCTTAACTGCGCGGAAAGGGGACTTAACCGGACATCTTCGCCGGCTGCCGATGTCGTTTTGCTGGCGGAATGAGTTCGCGTTTCCTTGAAAAGGACTTCCCCGGCGGGTTTGTTCGAACTATCGATCTTCATGATAATGCCTCAATTGGTTTTCTGCTTACACGTGCTATCGGCTTGAACCAGACAAACTTTAGCACTATTTTGTCTGGTTAATCATGGCTGTGCAACTCAATGCGTGACCTCTACTATGCCCCCTGGTCGCGCAATGCCACTGACTGTTTGTCCGGAATTTGTCCTGACCTGAACGACCTGCCCTGCAACCGCGTTATTGAGCGCCTTACCCTCACTGCTGACGGTGAACCCGGGGCCATTTGATTCTGTTTTTACGCTCTGACCCTGCTGGACCGCCCATGGTGCTATCAGCAAGTCACTACGTAGAGGCTGGCCGGCGGTAAACCCATTTTTTACTGTTTTGCCGATGGCGTGTGCCTGATCAGTAAGGATGTTTGCGGGGAGCGTGCTTAGATCGCCGCTACGAACAACGATATCAGCTGAGCCGAGCACGTAACCGGCCGGCATCGTACGTGCAGAGATGAGGTAATTGCCTCTGACAGTCACTTGCACCGGAACATAGATTGTCCATGCGGAAGGGCCAAGGCAACGAATACCAACCGTGCTTTTTCCCCAGAGCTTGCTTCCTAAGGGGAGAAACGGCTCGAAGGCCGTGCACGGGGATAACTGGGTACGTGCATCGAGCTGGCCAATGCGGTAAGTCACCGTGCCTGGCAACCCCTGTGTCTGTACGCGCAGGTAATCGTCCAGCGTGCTGTCCAGGGTGCTTTGTGCATACACAAGCAGAGGGGCCAGGAGCAGCAGCCAGAACAATCCACAAAGTTTGCCTAGATGACGATCCGAACATGGGAGATTCATGGCGCCATTTTGCCTGATCGCGGAGCGATAGCGAAGCAATCCGTTGTGGGCAAGTCGCCAAAGCGTAAAGCTGGCCGGCAATATTTGCCGATAGCGTTTGCCGATAGTGCGCGTGAGGGTGGACATGTTGGCCGGAACTTGGTGCTTTAAGGGTGTTGTTTTTCGTGGCACAGGAATTGCGTTCGAGCCAGGTGTGCAATAGTCAATCCGGAGTCATCGTGGTCAGCAAAATCGATAATGCGCTTTCCTTCCAGTCACAAGCCCTTGGCTTGCGCGCCCATCGGCAGCAGATTCTGGCCGGCAATATAGCCAATGCCGATACACCCAACTTCAAGGCGCAAGACTTTGATTTCTCGACCGCGCTCAAAGAAGCGGTTGCCGGACGGCGTGGTGGCAGTCTTCCTTTGGCCACAACCGCGCCACGGCATTTGACGGGAGGCGCAGATGCAGCACCGGCGCGCCTTATGTACCGAACCCCGGCGCAGGCCAGTGTTGATGGCAACACCGTGGATATGGATGTCGAGCGCGCTCAGTTTTCCGAGAATGCCATCCAGTATGAAGCCGGTGTGACGTTTATTACGCATCAGCTCAAGATGCTGTTGACTGCGGCCCAAGGATAATAATCATGAGCGTATTCAATGTCTTTCATATCGCCGGCAGCGCCCTGACGGCGCAGGCCATGCGTCTCAACGCCGTGGCCAGCAACCTCGCCAACGCCGACAGCATCGCCGGTCCGGATGGACAACCTTACCGCGCCAAGCAAGTCGTTTTTGAGGCGACGCCGATGAATGGCCAGGCCGGGCAGGGCGTGCGCGTCAAGCAGGTTGTCGAGGATGCCAGCCCGGGGCGCTTGGTCTACGACCCGCGTAACCCGGCGGCCGACGAGAAAGGCTACGTGATGATGCCAAATGTGAATGCAGTCGATGAAATGGTCAATATGATCTCAGCCTCGCGCTCCTATCAGACCAACGCCGAAGTCATGAATACCGCCAAGCAGCTGTTGCTAAAAACACTGACGCTTGGCCAGTAACGCTGAAATCCCAAGGAGAATCGCATGGCAACCGCACCAGTAAGCAATACTGTCAATGACCCTTTTGCAGCAATCAATGCGGCAGGAAAGACTACGTCGTCAACTACGGCGGTTGAGGATTCACAGGATCGGTTTCTGAAACTTCTGGTAACCCAGCTGAAGAATCAGGATCCTCTGAACCCGATGGATAACGCCGAAATGACCAGCCAACTGGCTCAGATGAGTACGGTTTCGGGCATCGAAAAGCTCAATGCGACACTGAGCGGCTTGGTGGATAGTATTGGCAGCAGCCAGTCCATGCAGGCGGCGGGGTTGATTGGAAAGACCGTTCTGGTTCCTGGCTCTCTGCTTGCTTTGACTGACGGCGCAGCGTTTGCCGGCATAAACCTCGCCAGCGCAGCCGATCAGGTCACCCTGAACATTCTTGATGGCACAGGTAAAGTCATCCAGACACAAAAACTGGGTGCGCACGATGCCGGGGTTTTCAATATTGCCTGGGACGGGATGACCGATGCCGGGGTCAAGGCGGCGGACGGTACTTACAGTTTTTCGGTCGAGGCAACACAAGGCGGGAATCAGGTGACGGTCGATGCACTTCAGATTGGCACGGTTTCTGCTCTTGTTCGATCAAAGAGCGGATTCCTGCTGGATCTCGGAGCGCTCGGGCACGTTGATTTCAACGACGTACAACAGATTCTCTAAGGACAGGAGCAAGAAATGTCATTCCAACAGGGCTTGAGCGGGCTTAACTCCTCTTCGAAGGCGCTCGATGTGCTGGGCAACAATATTGCCAACGCCAATACAGTGGGTTTCAAGTCGGCGGAGGTTCACTTTTCAGATGTTTTTGCGAACTCGCTTTCCGGCAGCGGCGCATCACAGGTTGGCATCGGCGCCACGATCTCGGGTATCCAGCAATCGTTTAGTCAAGGCAACGTAACGGCGACCAACAATCCGCTCGATATTTCAATCAATGGCGGTGGGTTTTTTCGCATGAGCCTAAACGGGGCAATTACCTATACCCGGAACGGACAGTTTCATCTGGATAATGCTGGATTCATCATTAACGATCAGCAAATGAAAGTGACAGGTTATGTTGCTGATGCGGCCAGTGGGGTGATTTCTGCGTCTAGTCCTGAACCAATACAGTTGTCAGCAAGCCAGATAAATCCGCGTGCGACCAATAATCCCTTGGCGGGGCCAGTTACTGCCGCTCTTAACCTGAATGCAGGGGATAAGGTTAAAGGGGGGGCCGCAACGCCGACTCCGTTCGCGCTCAATAATCCGGAAAGCTACAACTTCTCGACAGCCTTGTCGGTGTACGACACGCTGGGTGTTGCACATACGTTGACTATGTATTTTCAGCGTGCCCCCACAACCGTAGCTCCAATCACAGAAAGCCCCGACTGGAAAGTATATGGCACGTTGGATGGGAAGTTGCCTGATGGAGCGCCCACGCCACCAACGCCATTTACCACGCTGAACTTCAACACTTCCGGTGTCTTGCCGACGGCGATGCCCAATATCAATCTCCCAACGTGGACCCTGACGTCCGGCGCTGGTCCTTTCGGGCCACCAGATGCTGCCTCAGGTACGGTACAGGCAACTATTAATTTCACGGGCACCACTCAGTTTGGCAGTGCGTCCAGTGTCGACAGTTTGACGCAAGGTGGGTATGCCTCGGGTAGTTTGACCGGATTGAGTGCCGGTGCCGACGGCGTGATCCAGGGGCGATACAGCAACGGTCAGGCACGTGATCTCGGGCAAATTGTGCTGGCCACTTTTGCCAACCCCAATGGTTTGCAGTCTCTAGGCAATAATCAGTGGGCGCTCAGTTCGATTTCCGGACCAGAACTGGTCAGCGCTCCCGGGACGGGTAGTCGCGGTGTCCTGCAGTCTTCCTCGATTGAGGAATCCAATGTCGATCTGACGAAGCAACTGGTCGATATGATCACTCAGCAGCGAAACTACCAGGCCAATGCGCAAACCATCAAGACGCAGGATCAGATTATGCAGACGCTGGTCAATCTGCGTTAACCGTTAGCCAGTGCTGATACGGAAATAAGAAGGAAACCATGGATCGCCTGATCTACACGGCAATGACCGGTGCCAAGCACGCCTTCCTGCAACAGGCGGGCGTTGCGCACAATCTGGCCAATGCGTCGACAACCGGTTACCGCGCCATGGAACACAAGTTCCGGGCGGTTCCGATCCAGGGCGCGGGCATGCCAACCCGCGCTTTCGTGGTTGATGCCTCGGTGAGTGATACGTTCGATCCGGGGCCCATGATGGCCACGGGTCGGTCGCTGGACGTCGCCGTGCAAGGGGCGGGCTGGATTGCCGTTGAGGCCGCCGACGGGCAGGAAGCCTATACACGAGCCGGTAACCTGCAGATCAATGTCAACGGCCAGTTGCAGACGGCAAGTGGTCTGAACGTGCAGGGTG
>JANNNT010000080.1:0-6610 GCA_031398685.1 Rhodocyclaceae bacterium
GCTTGGTCGGCGTGCTCGATACCAATCGATCAGCTCGATGACCTCGAGCCGCCTGGTCGGTGCTGCACCACGGCGAGGATTTCCGGTTGAATCCGGGCGTTGCCTGAACGGCTGCAAAAAGCGTCTATAGGACAGGATGACAGAAAAGAATGTACGTGCCGCCGGATGGCGGCCAGGAATCACCAGTGCGCTGCAGGCGCTGATGTGAAGCGGGTTGGGCCGGCGCCGGATAGTTTGTGACACCGGATTTACCTGTTGAACACCCCAGCCCGCCGGAGAGGCTCATGGATAGTCATTCCCAGCCACGTGCATGGCTGGGAGTCAATCAGGACGCGGCTCACGGGCAACAGGCTACTTAGTGACAATTCCGCACAAGGTAGTGCCTAATGCGCACAACATGGCCGCTTTCTGCAATAATCCCCGCTTTATCCGGCACCTGAGTTCTGGTTCCGGTCACGCTTTCCCTTCATATAGTCCTACTGCCATGTCAAAAAATACACTATCAGTCATCGACAATCGTACCGGAGCCAGCTACGAGATTCCCATCGCCGAAGGGGCCGTCAGAGCCATGGACCTGCGCCAGATCAAGGCCGGGCCCGAGGACTTCGGTCTGATGAGCTACGACCCGGGCCTGACCAACACCGCCTCGACGCGCAGCGCCATCACCTATATCGACGGCGACCAGGGCATCCTGCGCTACCGTGGCTACCCGATCGAACAACTCGCCGCGCAAAGCAGCTATCTCGAAACGGCCTACCTCACCGTCTTTGGCCAACTGCCGACGGCAGAACAGCTGGCCAAATGGGAGCAGGACATCAGCCGCCACACGCTGCTGCACACCAACATCCAGAACCTGATCGCGACCTTCCGTTACAACGCCCACCCGATGAGCGTCTTCATCAGCGCCATCGCCTCGCTGTCGACGCTGTACCCGGATGCCCGCAAAGTGACCGACCCGGCCAACCGCCGTTTGCAGGTCGAGCGCATGATTGCCAAGGTGGCGACCATCGCCGCCTTCACCTTCCGGCACAACCAGGGCTGGCCCTTCGACTTCCCGGATGACAGCCTGAGCTACATCGGCAACTTCCTGAAGATGATGTTCCGCATGACCGAGGCGAAATACGAACCCGACCCCGTCCTCGAGCGCGCGCTGAACATCCTGTTCATCCTCCACGCCGACCACGAGCAGAACTGTGGCACCAACGCCATGCGCGTGATCGGCTCCTCGCAGGCCGACCCCTACTCGGCGCTGGCCGGCGCCGCAGCGGCCCTGTATGGCCCGCTGCACGGTGCGGCCAACGAGGCGGTGCTGCGCATGCTCGAAGATATCGGCACGCCGGAGAACGTGCCGGCCTTCATCGAACGGGTAAAGAAGGGCGAGGGCGAACGCCTGATGGGCTTTGGCCATCGCGTGTACAAGAACTACGACCCGCGCTGCCGCATCATCAAGGCCACGGCGGAGGAAGTGTTCAAGGTCACCGGACACAACAAGCTACTCGATGTCGCGCTCGAACTTGAGCGCATCGCCCTGCAGGATGACTACTTCATCTCGCGCAAGCTTTATCCCAACGTGGACTTCTACTCGGGTCTGATCTACCGGGCGATGAAACTCCCTGCCTCGATGTTCACCGTGATGTTCGCCGTACCGCGAACCTGCGGCTGGGTCGCGCACTGGCTGGAGCTGCAGACCGATTCCGAGCAGAAAATCTCCCGCCCGCGGCAGATCTACACCGGCCCGGACGTGCGCGATTATGTGCCGATGGGCAGGCGGTAAGTCGCTTCGCGGCGAATCATCGAAGCTGGCGGCGATGACTTTCGGTCGCTGCCGCCGGGAAGCAGACTGTTATTGGCATATTGCCTGCCGGCGGCTGGGGAGAATTCTGGGGGAAACCCGAGCCTGGCCCCTTTTTTGATTTTCAGCATATTGAAGTAACCAAGCATATCTTCTGCATCTTGGATTGCCAGAGCAAAGACGTCTGAGGATTTGGACATTGGGGAAATTAGGATGGCCTTGATCAGTCGGGATCGAAGCTATGTGGCCACAGGAAATAAGCGCCGAAGCGTGATTTGGCAACAAACTCCACACCCGCTTGCTCGCCTTTAGCGGTCAGCGCATGTTTGTCGCCGTGCAAGGCGAGATAGCCCTGTTCTGTTGCGCGCGCCAGGAACTGAGCCGTCTTAAGCCCCAGTTTTTGAGCGACCTTGGAGGTGGCGAGCTTATCTGCGCCCCCTTCATCGTCGGAATTTCCAGCCTCTTCAGTAACACCGGCGTCTGGTGCGGTGGCAACGCGTTCAAGAGAAATTCGCACTTCGTCGCTTATGCGAATGATTCGCTGCGCTTCCTCGTAGGCGTCTTTATACAACTGGCCGTCATCTGCACGTTGTATCAAAACGCCCATTTCGTTGTTATTGACTTGGCTGAACTCGTAAAGGTTCAGGCTGGTAACTATGCACATGTTTTCATTCATGTAGCACTTGGCATGTAGATTCTTGCAAAAACTCGTTCGTATGTAGGTCAGCCCTCGCAACCATTCAATTTCCTGCGGCTGCAATTCACTTTTTCCATAAACGATACGAACATCGATTTTCAGGCGGTTCTTATCCGCGAGAAGCTCTTTCATCCGATCGTTGAGTTTGAGAAATGGGCTGATCAGAATCAATCTGTCAGACGCTTCCTTGATCATTTCCTCGAGGAAGTAATTTGTTGCGCTAGTGTTCAGAAACTTGGCCATGTCGCCCTTTCCGAGATTTAAGGGACATATTCTACTTTGATTGAGTTACGTTCAGTCCAGAGCATGAATCTCCCCACCTCATAAAGGCACTCACGAGCGTATTCATTGGCCTACGAGCAGGCCGACTGATGACAGAATCAGGCGGCGGGTTCTAGATCCCAGATCAGTCAGCATCGAGAGAACAAAATGAACAAAACGGGTCTGGCTCAAATTTAATCGGAAAATAGCAATCCGCGCGTCGGCCTCGTCCCGGGAGAAAAAGGGGCCAAGCTCGATTTAAATTCCTAACGGCTATTACCCTAACAATTCCGTCGAGAGGGACCGCCCACACGCTGCGCTTGTGGGTTTCCCACCCCCGAAAACGTGTTGGCTTGACCCCTCAACTACTTTCTCCACAGCCTCATTGGACCTCTCGTTGTGCTCGCATGGCTACTTGACAAACGTACGCTATAGCGTACCATTAAGCGCTCTTTGAAGGAGCGTGAAATGAACACAATTACCGCCAGCGAAGCCCGCGCAAATCTTTACCGGCTCATTGATCAAACAGTTGAGTCTCACGAGCCAATCATCATTTCGGGAAAACGCAACAGTGCCGTGCTTCTCTCCGCAGATGATTGGAGCGCAATTCAGGAAACGTTGTACCTACTGGCCGTACCTGGCATGCGCGAGTCCATCAAGGCTGGCATGGCCGAACCTCTCGCAAATAGCTCGAAGGAGCTTAAGTGGTGAGTTGGGAAGTTGTTTATGCCAGGCAAGCAATGAAAGATGCAAAGAAGCTTGCTGCAAGCGGCCTTAAACAAAAGGCGCAAGAACTGCTCACGCTTCTTGCCGACGACCCATTTCAAAATCCACCTCCTTTTGAAAAATTGGTCGGTGATCTTGCCGGCGCCTACTCTCGGCGCATCAATATTCAACACCGCATCGTGTACGAAGTCTTTACCAAAGAGAAAACGGCTCGCGTCCTGCGTATGTGGACGCATTATGAATGAGAAGCCCAACCCAGCAATCGAGAGGGACGCTGGTCAAGCAGCGGCTCTCCGGCCAGTCAACCTCGCGTTACGCTAAACCGCAATGCCTGACTAAGCGTGGATTTGCCACAAATGCAGTTCAACCAACAGCACTGGCATTGAGCCGTGCCAACACTACGGGTTTCAAGCAACTGGGACTAAAAGGGTCAGAGGCATCTGGTTTGCTGCGCCGACAAGCATACTCTGCCGCCCTGCTGGCTCAGCCAGTACGGCAAAAATGGTCGCCTATCTCGTTGATCGGCTCATGGAAAAGGGCTTGTCGGAGCAGCCGTTCAATGTGGTCGATCTGGACTCCGGACGTTTCGCTTCGGCGCTGGTTGAAGCCTCGACCATCGTCTTTGCCTCGCCGACCGTCCTCGACGGCCCGCACCCGGCGATGGCGTATGCCGCTTACCTGACCAATGCGCTGCGACCGAAAACCAGATACGCGGCGATCATCGGCTCCTACGGATGGGGAACGGGAATGCCGGAAAGCCTGACCACGCTGCTGCCCAACCTCAAGGTGGACTGGTTCGCGCCGGTCAATACCGGCGGCACGCCAAAGGCCGAGGACTTCGCTGCCCTCGACCGTTTGGCAGAGGAGATCTGGACGGCGAATTCAGCGAAAGCAGACTAGCCACGAATGCTCACCAAACGCCCTTTAGGCAAGAGCGGCGCGGGTTGCTGAACGGAAGCGCTGCGAATCTTTGTGCGCGCCACCTCTCGGTTCCGAGGTGAGCACGAAGTAATTCAACGCCGCCGTTCAGCACAAAAAAAACTGTCACGAAATGTGACAGCGCAGCAGAAAACAACCCGATTCCCTTGAACCGATCCGCCCCTGGTCGAATACTGTGCTCACGACACGGGGCATGGGTTCAAACCTTCCCTGGGTCCGCAGAACGGTAAACATCTTTTCATTTCACGGACATCATGGCGTCCAACGCGAAGATTCCGTCATTTTCAAGGAGACCATCATGGCCTACAAAATCATCCCCGACCTGTGCAATGGCTGCGCCGCTTGCGAATCCGAGTGCCTGAACCGAGCCATCAGCCACGTCGGCAAGGACTACACCATCGACGCGAGCAAGTGCCAGCAATGTGAAGGCGTCTACGACAGCCCGATGTGTGCCCAGCTGTGCAACACCGACGCCTGCGTGCCGGCCTGAACCCGCCGACCTAATAGCCTTCCGCAGTCGCGCTTGCCCAGGCAGGCATCCGCTGCAACCAACCAGGAGAGTGTCATGGACAAGATCGTACGTATCAATATGGCTGAGCTGACCACCAGCATCGAGCCAGTTCCAGCAGAATGGGTAGGCCTGGGCGGACGGGCCCTGACGTCCACCATTGTCGCCAAGGAAGTACCGCCCACCTGCCATGCGCTGGGGCTGAGCAACAAGCTGGTATTTGCTCCAGGGCTGCTTTCCGGCACTGCAGCCGCCAACTCCGGCCGCCTTTCGGCTGGCGCCAAGAGCCCGCTCACCGGGGGCATCAAGGAATGTAACGCCGGCGGTACCGCCGCCAAGATGTTTGCCAAACTCGGCATCAAGGCACTGATCGTCGAGGGCATTCCGAAGGACGACAAGTGGTACAGCGTGCACGTCACCAAGAACGCGATCACCATCCAGGAAGAGACCGAACTGCTCGGCAAGGGCAACTACTGCCTGGTGAATAGTATTCAAGCCCGCTACGGACTGCCGGTCGGTGTCATGTCGATCGGCCCGGTGGGCGAGATGAAGATGCTCTCGGCCAACATTTCGGTGGCCGATCCCGAATCCCGCATCCGCAGCCTCGGCCGTGGCGGCCTCGGTGCGGTGATGGGTTCGAAGAAGATCAAGTTCATCTCCATCGACGACACCGGCACGCCGCCGGTGATGCCCAAGGAAGCGGTCAAGTTCAAGGACGCCGCGCGCATTTTCGCCAAGACGCTGCTCGACCATCCGGTCAGCGGTCAGGGACTGCCAACCTACGGCACCAACGTGCTGGTGAACATCCTCAACGAAGCCGGCGGCCTGCCGACGCGCAACTTCACCAGTGGCCAGTACGAAGCTCACGACAAGATTTCCGGCGAAACAATGCACGCCACTATCGTCGCACGCGGCGGCACACCAACCCACGGCTGCCATGCCGGCTGCCAGATCCAGTGCTCGCAGATCTACAACGACAAGGACGGCAAGTACGTCACCTCCGGTTTCGAATACGAGACCATCTGGGGCCTTGGCGCCAACTGCTGCATCGAGGATCTGGACGACATCGCCGAAGCCGACCACATCATGGACGACATCGGCTGCGACAGCATCGAAACGGCGGTAATGTTCGGCGTCGCCATGGAAGCCGGCGTGCTGCCCTTCGGCGACGGCAAAGGCGTGGTGCGCATGTTGCGCGACGATATCGGCAAGGGCACGTCGCTCGGGCGCGTCCTCGGCGGCGGCGCGGCTCAGCTTGGCCGCATCTATGGCATAACCCGGGTGCCGGTCGTCAAGAACCAGGGCATCCCCGCCTATGACCCGCGCTCCGTCAAAGGCATCGGCGTCACCTATGCGATGGGAACGATGGGGGCCGATCACACCTCCGGTTACGCGATCGCCACTAACATCCTCAACGTCGGTGGTCACGTCGATCCTCTTTCGAAGGTCGGTCAGATCGACCTCGCCCGTAACCTGCAGATCGCCACGGCGGCCATCGATTCGACTGGCATGTGCCTGTTCATCGCCTTCCCGGCGCTGGATATCCCCGAATGCCTGACGTCGCTGATCGACATGATCAACGCCCGCTTCGGCATCAGCCTGACCGGTGACGATGTGACGGCGCTGGGCAAGTCGGTATTGAAGATCGAGCATCAGTTCAACCTGGACGCCGGTTTGTCCAAGGAAC
>JANNNT010000082.1:0-8317 GCA_031398685.1 Rhodocyclaceae bacterium
GACCGCCGGGTCCGCCACCCACACTTTCCGCTTGGAGACGCCATAGACCACGACGTAGTGGTAACCCTCCCAGTGCACGATGAAGGGCAGGTCGAAGCCCAGTAAAGACTCGAAGGTGCACTGGACTCCCCGCGTCGTGAAGCCAAGGGCGTCGCCGGCTCTCGCCAGGCTGTCCAGCGTGGCGCCCTGCGTGGTGACGTTGGCCAGTTCGCGCAACTTGCCCAGCGTCACCGGGATGCCGTAGTGCCGGCACACCATGGCCAGGGAAGCGGCGCCACAATCCATCTCCTCGGCTTGCTCGACCAGCGCGAAGCGCTTGATCATTTTCTCGCCCATTTCGGGCGTCGAGCTCAGATCGAGGGTTACCGGCCGCTTGCGTCTTTCCGCCAGTTTCTTCTGGCGATGCAGCTCCCTTTCACCAAAGCGGATGCGTTCCTCCATGGCCTCGCGCAACTTCGGGTTGCGCTCCAGAACCAGGTGAATGGTCTTCTCGGGGATGACCAGCAGCGTGGCATCGCTGACGGCAACCACCGAAGCCATCTGCTCCTGGCGCAACAGGCAGGCTTTCTCGCCGAAAGTCTCGCCCTGCCCCAGGGTGGCCAGCTGATATTCGGTCCCTTCTTCACTGCGTACGATGCGCACTTCGCCTTTGCGTACGACGTACAGTCTCCGATCATCCCGGGAATCCTGCGTGACAATCACCTTGCCGGCGCTGACCCGCTTGACGCCGACGCTACGCACCAGTTCATCGAGTTCGCTTTTGTTGACCTTGCCGCGCAGGTCAAACAGCCGGGCCACGAATCCCCCCGCCGAACTGATCGCCACGTAGCTGCTAACGAAGGCCAGGGCGGTCGGGTTTCGGGCGAAGATGGGTTCGATGGCTTCGCGCGGGATGAACAGCAGTTCGGTCTTGAGCGAAGCGCGCACCGAGGATTCGTGCCGGTAATCACGCAACATGGCGATTTCGGCAATGACCTCGCGCTCCTTGCGCACCCCCATGCTGATTTCCTTGCCCTGTTCCTCCGTGAATACGCGCAACGAGCCGGATTTGATGACAAATAGCCCGGCAGCGACGTCGCCGGCGTTGCAAACCGTTTCACCGAAGGAGAAGTAGCGTGATTGCGTGCCCTCGGCCAGCCGCTCGATCTCATCCCGCGTAAACTGGGACAAGATTTCCACTGACGATAGAAAATCAGCCAGTGACTGCGCTTTGGAGGGTGCTTCCATGGCCGGGCCAGCGCTCAGCACACTTCGATGATGTGCTCCTGCGCCCTGGCCGAAAGCCAGTCTTCGCGGAGCAGGCGGCGCACTTCGGCCGCAACGTCCTCATCCAGCCGGGCCGGACTTTTGGCATTGACCGTGAAAATCTCGTAGAGCGACTGGTCGGAGGACGGGAACGGCCCGAGCAACTCGCCGACAGCGGCGTTGAACACCTTGGCCTCGACATCGCTCCGGAGCGAGCCGCGCAAGACCTTCCCGATCAGGCCGCCCTGCTCCCGGGTGTCGGCAATCGAATGTTCCCGCGCCATTTCCGCGAAACTGTCCGGATCGTCCTGCAGGTAGGAGATCAGCTCTTTCGCCTTGCCTGGCGTGTCGACAATGATGTGGCTCACCTCGACGCTGTCGAAACGGGGCGAGTTGAGCGCGAAGTAGTCGTTCACGGCGCGGTCGCTGCACACCCTCTCCATTATTTTTTCTTCATAGAGGCTGGCCGTGACGAAGTCTTCGAATTCGTCCAGGCTGACGCCCAGCGCATCGAGGTATTGATTCATGTCGCTGGCCCGATGCAGGCCGCGGACCCGGCGAAATTGATCCGCCCGTTCCTGTACCTGCTCTGGAGGCACCTTGATGCCTTGCTTTTTTGCCGCGTGCACTGTGATCCTTTCCCGGACCAGTTGTTCGATGAGACTCTCGAACTGTCCCGTAAGCTTCAATGTCCTGACGAACCCTTCGGTATCGATCACTTCGTTATCGATCTTCACAATCGCCGTCATCTTGGTCACTCCTTAAAGTTGTCAGTCGATACCGGTTGCCGGAGCGTGATTGGATGCCTTCTGGCCGCTTCGGCTTCTCTCCCGTTTCTTTCCCGTTTCTTTCCCGTTTCCCTCGTCCGGATTGCTGGATTCGCATGGGCAGATCTCACCATTACCCCCCGATCTGCCGGAACGGATCGAGAGCCAGATCGATGATGCGCCGCTCACGCACGACGATTTCCGCCGTTGCCGACATTCCGTAGCGCAGGGGATATTTGGTATCCGCCACCAGGTAGTGGTCCCGTTCCAGTCTTACGCGCCCTTCGTATACCGGCTGCTTGCTTTGTTGCGACGGTTTGGTGGCCGGGGAAATGTATTCCAGCGCGCCTTCAAGGAGCCCATAACGCTGATAGGGAAAGGCACTGAACTTAAGGTTGACGGCGAGGCCTTCGCGGAGGAAGGCCCGGTCCTGCTCGGCAATCTCGAGCTTGAGCACCGGACGGGCCCCCTTCGGCGCAATGCCGCCGAGCGGGGTATTGGCCTGAATCTTGTCGCCCGGCTGGGTCGAGGTGACATCGGTGATGACTCCCGAGACCGGCGCGACAATGAGCAGGAAGTTGTCCTTGTCGATGTTTTCGAAGCGAATCCTGGCCGCGGCGTCGGACACCAGCCGCGCCGTCTGCAGTTGCAGCCGCAGTTTTTCCTCGGCGTTGGCGATTTCCTTGGCGGCCCCGTCGTACTGCAGGCGCAGTTTGTTCAATTCCTGGCCGCTGCTCTCCAGTTGGGCCGTGGCCTGGGTGGTTTCCAGGCTCTGCCGGGCGCTCAGTTCGCTCAGCCTGGACTGCGCCACGCGATAGCCATTTTCGGCCGCCAGCAAGGCGTTTTTCTTGCTCTCAACCTGCAGCTGCGCCACGCCGCCGCCACCGGGCAGCTCGAACAGGCGTGCAAACTTGTCCGCCTCAAGCTTGGCCGCATCGCGGGCCCGACGGGCGTCGTCGAGGTTGGTGCGAGCCTCCTGGACCTGCGCCCGCTGCCCTTCCGTCAGCCTGGTCGTGCCTTCCGCGACGCGTTTCTCGTGCTGGTGCTCCTCGAGTTCCATGGCCTGTTTCAGGGCCGCTACCCGGCGCTCCATCAGGGCTTTCTTCTCTGGAAACTCCCGCCATTCGCGTTCCGCCGCTTCGAGCTTGAGCTGGGCGTCGAGGGCGCTGGTTGCCGCCTCGATCGCCCCCCGGGCATTGAGCCGGGCCAGCACGTCGCCCTTCGACACCGGCTGGCCTTCGGCGATATAGATATTGGCCAGTTCGCCATCGATCGGCGCATAGAAGCGCCGCACCTCCGATTCGGGCCACAGCGTGCCCGGCGCCAGCACGATCACGTCGGCGCGTCCGAAAAACGACCAGAGCAAAGCCGACAGCACCAAAGCCACCATGGTCACGATGGCCGCCTGGGTGAATCGCCAGGGTTCCGCAGTGAGGATGGCAATGCCTTCGGCACTGTGATCCCCGAGCGCCTCATGCAGGGGTCTAAGGCGATTCTCTTTGCCCATCGCTCCGTCCTCCGATCAGCGCCAGCTTGGCTTTCAATACACCGGGCTCAAGCACCAGGCGCAATTCCAGCAGCGAATTCCGCTGCCCTTCCACCTCGGCCTTGATCTCGTCCTGGATTCCCTGCCATTGCCCGGGAATCGCCGCTTTCAGCTGCGTGTAGATACGCATGCCCGTTTGCGCATCTTCATGGGCGTCCGCAAGCAGGCGGGCCTGGGTCCGGAACGGGTTCGAGATCTCCGCCTCGATCCGCTGCGGGCGTTCGATGGTGCCGTTGTCCCGATACTGGCGCCAGCGCGCCTGCGCCCGGGCCAACAGTTCCTGCGCCCGCTTGAGGGCCTGGTCCTTGATCAGGCCGAGATCGGCCTCCGTGGCGCGGATGAAATGGACGTCTTCAGCTGAGTCCAGGGTGCCGTAAAAGGCCAGCAGGCGTTCGTCGTAAGCCTTGGTACCGCGCAGCTTCTGCAACTCGGCGAACTGTTCGACGACGGTTTTCTTGTGTTCGATCTCCTTGGCGGCAGCGTCCGCCCACGGCCCCGCCGCCAGCTTCTGCAGGCCGTCGACAGCCTGAGTCGTGCGCCCTTCGCGCCAGGCGTTGGATAGGGCCTGGTACTGGGCGATGACATCGGCCGGCGGTAGACGGCCACTGGCCGCCATGTCGCGCAGCCGGCCCTGGAAAGGTGGCGTTGCAAACTGGGTCCGTGCCAGAAGGCCAATGAGCGGACCGAGGCTGCGCGCCCGGATTTCGTTGTTGACCTCGATGTAGCGGCGCAGCTCCTGGCGCAAACTATCCACACCGCCGAGTCGCGGATATTTGTCCCCATACTCCGCGAGGACGGCGTCCAGGGCTTCCGGTTGATCACGGTTCAATTCGCTGCTGATGGTTGTCTTGAGGCGTTCGATCGCCGCCAGATACACCGAATTGTCGCTCTGTAGCTTGCGCAGTCGGCTGAGCGCCTCGGCGTACCAATCCCTGAACTCCGGAACCGGCGATGAAATGGCGGTGAAGGCCCGCTGGTGGCCCTGAACATCGTCATCCCATTGCTTGAGCAGCGCACTCATTTCTTCCTCATCAGCGTAGATTTGAATCGGCGCTTCGCCGGTTCCCCTGCCGGTGACGAATTTGGTCATGGTGCCGAGCCAGGCCAGTTCGCTCACCAGGGGCTGCACGTCGGCATTCCCCGCGGCGAGGTCCTTCATGGCGGCCACCGCTGCCGCGGCCCCGTCGAAGTCGCGGCCTTTGACCAGCGTCAGCCAGTTTGGCACGTTGGCCTTGAGCAGCGCTTCGGTGCCCAGCGCCTTGAGTTTCGGGTTGTCCGGGTGGCGTTCCAGCGATGTTTTGGCAGCGGTTGCCGCCTGGGCATACTCGCCACTCGCCAGCAGGCCTTTCAGTTCCCGCTCCGGCGCTCCTTCGACATAAACGCCGAGCGCAAGCATCGCCACCAGGGCTGCCAGCGCCGACCCCCACAGGACTACACGTCGTGAACCGGTACGTTCGCCACCGCTCAGGACTCCCTTCAGCTCGGAGACGAAGAGCGCAAATTTTGCCCGCTTGCGGCGCGGGCCCGCGTCGTTTCGCGCCGCCTCGGAGCTTTCCGCCGTCTCGTTGTTCACCTCGTCGTCCTGCTGCTGCGCAGCATCGACGCAGAATATGTCGAGGAAGGAATCCGCTGCCGCGACGAATGTGGTCTTGTCGGCGTTGGCGGATGCTGGGGCCGCCCCCGAGGCCACCGCGCTCAGCCGGGTTACGGTCGCATCGTCGTGGACTTCTTTTTGCACGCTGACGCGGTACACCAGATGGTGTCCGCCAAAGGCGAGCAAATCCCCGTCCTGCAGTGCCACAGCATGCTCGTCAAGACGCTTGTCGCCAATGAATGTGCCGTTGGTACTGCCAAGATCCTCGATGAAAGGCGCACCGTTCTTCAGAAAGATGTGGGCGTGGCGTCGCGAAATATAGTTTACATGGTGCGGATACTGTTCCCGGTAGCGCGCAAAGATCGCGTCCGTCTTGCTCACCAGGAACGGGAAGCCGGCAATGACGATCGGCTGCAGCCCAAGGTCGTTTTCTTCCGGCGTGAGTGTCAGGCTGAGCAGTCTCGACGACTGCCTGCGCGCGGCGCTGCGGGCACCCAGTTGCAAGCGGAACGACAGTTCCCGTCCGAAGCAGATCTCGTCTCCATCGCTCAGTTTGCTGGGCTTTTGCCGAATAGCGACGCCGTTTACGCTGGTCCCGTTCTTGCTGTTCAGGTCGGCGATATAGGCGGCACCGAATTCGCTGAAGATTCTTGCATGCCGACGCGACAGCTCGGCCACGATGGCGGGCTCGTACGACACGAACGGGGGCTCGCTCCGTCCAATGGCGAACAGGTTGTCCTCAATCCGGATATCGTCCATCTCGGGATGCGATATCGACTTGAGGACCAGATTGAATTCCAGGTCCGCGGCCGGGGTCACGTGGGCGATCGGCACGGGGTCAAGGGCAACGTTTGAACATGGCATTCAGTCACTCGGGTTGTTGACGCTGACGGCCGGCCAGCCGCCGCCCAGCGCCTTGTAAAGCGTTACGGTGTCCGACAGGATCTGCTGGTGACTGGCCAGCAGGCCAAGTTGCGCCGCCAGCAGCGATCGCTCGGACTCGAATACTTGCAACTGGGAAACCACGCCCTCCTTGAGCTGGGACTGTATCTGGGTAGCAACGACTTGCAGGTGATCGGTCTGTTGCTGCAGTTCGGTTTTCTGTTTCTGGTGCGCCTCGAGATTCACCAGGGCGTTCTCAACCTCTTCGAAGGCGCCAATGACCGTCCGCCGATACAGTTGTTCGGCCACCTTGATTTGCGCTTCGCTGGTTTTTACGCGGGCCTTGATCCCCGGATTCAGCGCAGGAATGTTGATGCTGGGCAAGAAACCGAAGGTAAAGGACTTGAGCAGGCTCGACAGCGCGAAGCTGGAGGAGCCGCCACGCCCGGTCAGGCTGATCGACGGCAATTGCGCCAGCTTGGCCTGCCCCACCAGATCGTAGGCTTCGAGCACGCGAAACTCCGCGGCGACGATATCGGGACGCCGCGCCAGCAACTGGGAAGGCAGCCCCGACGGTACCGGGAGTAGCTGGACCCTGCCCTGCAAATAACCGACCGGTACCGTGAACTCACCGGCCGGCACCCCGAGCAGCGTAGCCAAAGCGTTGCCCGCCAGATCGCGCAAGCGGCGGAGTTCCAGCAGATCCTTGGTGAGCCGGTTGACCTCGGCGCGCTGCTGCAGAACCTGGGTTTCCGGCACCACGCCGGCGCCATGCATGGCCTCATAGGTAACCAGTATCTGTCTGTTCTTGCTCAACGTTCGCTGTTGCTGGTCGATCTGTTCGTCAAACTGGAGAATCTGGAAATAGGTGGTCGACACATCAGAAACCAGCGTCAGGTAACCGGCGCGCCAGTCCGCTTCCGTGGCGCGGAACTCAGCGGTCTGGGCTTGAACGCCCTTCTCGACTTTGCCCCAGATGTCGATCTCCCAGTTGACCTGGGCGCCCAGGTTGTACTGCTGGGAGAATTTCTGGCCGGTGCTTTTTTGAAAGCTCGCGCCGGCGCCGATATCGAGGATCGGCAACGCCCCGGCCCGCGCCTCGTCGATCTGCGCGTTGGCGACTTCGATGCGCGCCGCCAGAATCTTGACATCGAAATTCCCGGCAATCGCCTTGTCGATCAGGGTGTCCAGATACGGGTCTTCGAACCCTTTCCACCAGTCGGGAACGATGGTGGCTGAGGCCGAAACGTTAACCGGGGCCTCCCGCGACCATGTGGCTTTGTCGGGCGTATCCGGGCGCTTGTAATCCGGCATGCTGACGTTGGCGCAACTGTTGAGAAGCGCCGCACAGAGGCTGGCGGCAAGCAAGGCGCCGGTCCTTTCAGAGGTCCGGGAGTTCATGCCGGCACCCACACGCGGGCATCGACAAATGCCCTGAACAATACGGGATCGAGCTGTCCCTCCCGACATTCAATGTCCATCAAGTCGAGGGCTTGTGCTCCGGACAGCGCTTTTTTGTAGGGGCGATCACCGGCGGTGAGTGCGTCGTAGATGTCGCAAATGGTAAGGATGCGGGTCTGCGCGCTGATCTGATCACCGCGCAAGCCCATTGGATAGCCCGAACCGTCAAGTTTCTCGTGATGCCCGTGGGCGATGGCCGGAACGCTGGCCAGGTCGCGGGTCCACGGAATCAGGATCAGGAAGGAATAGGAATCGGCGACATGGGATTCGATCTGTCGCCGCTCGTCGGCGGTAAGACAGCCTTTGGAAACACTCAGCGCGGACAATTCAAACTCGTCCACCAACGGCACTGCCGCCCCATTCGCTTCGAAATACGTGTATTTCAGGACGTCTCGGAGTTCAGGCAAGACTTCGACGGATGAGATTGCCGGTTCGTTGGCGCGGCGAATGGCGGCGAGAAAGCTGTCCAGGCGTTCGAATTCCACCCGCAGTTCGCCATCGATGTCGTGCAGCCCTTGCCTGAAGGCGGCAATGCTCAACTCGTGCTCAGCATGTGACTCGGCGAGATGGCGATAGGCTTGTCGCTCAAGGCAGGCCCGAGCGTACTGAAAGCGCTGCTCGAGCAAGCGCATTTCGCCATGGTGGAGTTTCTTCTCCTTGCGCAGCACGTGTTCGCGCACTCCCACTTTGCCGAAATCATGCAGCAGCGCCGCATAGCGGATCTCGCGCAATTGGTCCCTGGAGAACACCATGCGCCGCAGATCGGGGGCGTCGTCCCGATCTACCGCGATGGCCAGTTTTTCCGCGTAGTCCGCGACCCGG
>JANNNT010000098.1:0-3969 GCA_031398685.1 Rhodocyclaceae bacterium
GAATTGTTGATCAATTCGATCAGTTCGTTGTGCGCACCCTCCTGCCGCATCGTAGCGCCGGGATCATCGTCCAGTACGTCGTGCAATTCTCGAAAAATGCGATGGATGTCACGCTGGTCGGTTTGTGTGCACTCGTAGCAACGATCTATGTGTTGTTGCTGAACATTGAACGGGCCTTCAATCACGTTTGGGGTGTGAAGGAGAATCGTTCCTGGTGGCGGCGTTTGCGTCTGTATGCATCGGTTCTGGCCTTGTGGCCGCTTGTCGTGACCTGCGTGGTCGTGGCCATTTCCTATGCGGTGACGACGTCTCTGGGTTGGATTGATGAACCCTCCTGGCTGCGCAATCTCCTGTTCAAGGTCACCAGCGTGTCTGTCGCAGCGGTTTTCTTTGCCGGACTTTATTTCGCTGTTCCCAATGCCCGGGTGGCATCGCGTGACGCGCTCATGGCCGGACTGTTCGCGGCCTTGGGTTTCCTGTTGATGCAAAAGGCGTTTGGTTTCTACTTGTCGCGGTTCCCGTCCTTCACGCTTGTTTACGGCGCTTTCGCAACGGTGCCGATCTTTCTGCTGTGGTTGTATCTGTCGTGGGCGGTCGTGCTGCTTGGGGCCTTGGTCGCTGTAACGCTGCCCGAATTCAGAGGTAATAACGGGCAAGAGACTGTGCTGGTTTAATCAGGGCTCGTGTCGGGCTCGATTGAAAAAACCTCTATTTGGCTGTTTTGTTCGTCAAGCCGAGTGCACTTAATCTCACGCACCTCAATATTATCCTTTTCGACGACTAGGATAAGATTCCTGGATTGATTGTCCAGCGCACCGGAAGGAACAACCAGCAGTTCAGTCGAGCGCAGCGCCCTGATTTTGGGCAGGATGAGAACAGACAAACGACTACGGTCGGTGCTTTCGGAAGGTAATGCCAGGAGGGCAGGCACGGCGTGTGTTGCCAGAATCTGCAGGCCGAGTTCCATATGCTCCTGATTCTCGGACAGCGCCCAGCGGACGATGCCTATTTGCCAGTTTTCTCCGGATTCGGTTCGGATCGCAATGACGTCTCCGACGGACAGGCCGGCTATTTTTCCCGAAACGTGCATGACGGCGTAGCCATCCGGACTTTCGTTGGTGATCATCCAGCTTGACGTTTCAATCGTCGTAGCCTCTCCGTCCTGGAACAGGTGCCACAAGCTGTCCAGCCCGGCACACAGGGCCGCCCGGTAGTTTTGTCGGCGGCGTGGGAAGCGGCGTTTTCCCGGTTCGCCCCAGTAGGTGATGAGCCGGCGCAGGACGCCACGTCCGGCAGGCGTTCCAGAAAAAACCGGCAGGTTGATCTGCGGCGGTGAGTCGCCAGAATTGAGGGCGGCAAGCTGTTTTCTGAGCAGCGCCGCGAGCCGGTCGCAGGAAAAATAGTAGACGGGCGTTTCCGGCGGCGCTGTTTTTCGAGCGCTGGCGACGGCTGGCGCGTCGCGCGTCGGATCTATCCAGAACAAGGCGGGCGTAGTGCTCGCAGTGTTATTGCTAAAATCGATCTGGTCAGCAAAGGTCTTCAGATAAGTCGCTACGAAATTGACTTCGCTTGAAGTGAACGACGCGGGTTGTGCGCAACCAAGAAGGATGGCCGAGAAATAAACATTGTGTAGACTGCTCGACGCGCCGTCCGGCTGATTGCCGCTGATTTGCAGGTGAAGAGCGGTGTTGTAAGTCCGGTGCAGTTGTTGCCAAATGCCGACGCCTGCGGGTGAAGAGGCCAGGTTGCTGATCAGCAGGTGTTGTGCGAGTGCGTACAGAGATCTCCAGAGGGTGAGGTCCGGTGGTTGGCGTAGACCGCCTGCCATGTGCCCGTCGACAATGTTTAGCGTGGCCAGCAAGTCTTCAGCCAGTCCTCGCAGCAAATCCTGCAGGCTGCGTATCAGTTGTCGGGTTTTTCGTGGAATGGGTAGCGAAACGTCGGTCAGCGAGGGGAGCACGGTTGCAACGACTGAAATGCTGCGCGTGTACAAGCGCTCCAATACAGCGGACCGTTGTTTGGGTGTGGCCTGGCTGGTACGCAAGCGAGCCAGATGAGTGTGCAGGGGAGCCAGTGAGTCATTGGCATTTGCTGGCTGTTGTGCATCCAGCCAGGCAAGAATTTCACGCACGCCCTCCTGCGAGAAAGTGTTGGCCTCTATACGTTCTGAATCTGAAAGCGAATCGGTCATGGCGCTTGGTATATTTTTTTACAACATAACCTTGCGCAGTATAGCTTGTGGGGCAGGCGAGTTGGTGTGACTTAGTTTGCGCTGTTGCTGGAGGGCAGCATAAATCACGGTTCTACCGTCGGCTATAAGTCCTTACTTAAATATCCGCTTGTTTTTTCGTGCTTTCTTGTTATAATTTCGCCCTTTTTCTGAATTCGGAATAGATCCCATGGTTGTTATTCGTCTCGCGCGCGGTGGCGCGAAAAAGCGTCCCTTCTACAATATGGTGGTGGCTGATTCCCGCACCCGCCGTGATGGCCGTTTCATTGAGCGGATTGGTTTCTACAATCCGATTGCCACTGAAAAGGAAGAAGGCCTGCGCATCGCCCTTGATCGTCTGAGCTACTGGCAACAGCAGGGGGCCCAGCTGTCACTGACGGTTGCCCGCCTGGTCAAGCAGTCTGCCGCCAAGGTTGCAGCCTAACGGCTGTTTGAAGTTCTTTGCCTGAATCTGCTGGACTGGTACCGCCTGCCGATATTGTTGTTCTCGGCAAGATCGTAGGCCCTTATGGCCTGCGTGGCGCGGTGAAAGTACACCCTTTTGCCGACGATCCGCTGGTCTGGGCCAAACTGCCGCACTGGTGGGTCGGACAAGACGGACTGGCGCCCGAGCTTTGGCGTCAGACGCGAGTACTCAGGTGCAAGGCGCATGGTGATGTGCTCATCGCGGAGCTTGAGTGTCTGTCTGATCGCAATGCGTCCGAAGCGGCGCATGGCGTCTTGGTCGGTGTGCCGCGAGCGGTGTTGCCAGCAGCCGCCAAGGATGAGTATTACTGGGGTGATCTGATCGGGCTGGATGTGGTCAATACCCACGATCAGTCCTTGGGGTGCGTGCTGGGCCTGATTGGAACGTCGGCCAACGATGTGCTGCGGGTTGGCTACGGTGAAAACAAGGAACGCTTGTTGCCCTTTGTGGCCGCCGTCGTTCTGGATGTGGATTTGACTGCGCGATGTATTCGCGTTGATTGGGAAATGGATTGGTGAACCCGGAAGAGAGGGAGTCCAAGTCAGGTCGCCGGCTGGTCGCCGATGCAGTGACCCTGTTTCCTGAAATGTTTGTTGCGCTAACGCAGTCGGGTGTGACGCGAAGGGCGCTTGAAGAAAGGCGCTGGAGTCTGGATTTCTGGAATCCGCGCGATTTCACCGAGGACAATCATCGCACCGTCGATGATCGGCCTTATGGTGGGGGTCCGGGGATGGTGATGATGCCTGCGCCTCTGGAAGCCGCGATTACAGCGGCCAGGGCAAGGCAGGCGGCGGTAGGTCGGGCAGCGAGCCGAGTGGTCTATCTCTCGCCACAGGGTGCGCCACTGACGCACCAGCGGGTGATGCAGTTTGTGCAGCAGGTCGAGACCGAAGGTTTGATTCTGCTCTGTGGCCGCTACGAAGGGATTGACGAGCGTTTGATCGAGCGCTGTGTCGATGAGGAAGTTTCGATCGGGGATTTCGTGCTTTCGGGCGGTGAAATCCCGGCAATGGCCTTGCTGGATGCCATTGTCAGGCAGTTGCCGGGCGTGCTGAATGACGCCGAATCGGCAACGCAGGATTCGTTCGTGGCGGGCTTGCTGGATTGCCCGCACTATACGCGGCCGGAGGTCTACGAAGGTCAGCGGGTGCCGGATGTGTTGTTGTCCGGACACCACGAGCAGATTCGTCGCTGGCGCCTGAAACAGGCGCTGGGGCGGACGTGGCAGCGTCGCCCTGAGTTGTTGGCGGGACGTTTGATGTCGAAAGAGGAA
>JANNNT010000106.1:0-3376 GCA_031398685.1 Rhodocyclaceae bacterium
ATGCCATCGGCTATATCGACGAGAATCTCGTCGATGGCAGTGTCAGAGTGTTGCTCTCGGAATAGGCAAGAGTCATTGCATTTTCCTCAGGCTTTATCTTCTGCGTGGGTATCGCTGCCCGCACTATCCGACTGTTTCCGCAGCAGCTCGGCAATCTGATCCGCCGGTTCGGGCTTGTAGAAATAAAAGCCCTGGAATTCGTCGCAGTCGTTATGGCTCAAATACTCGGCTTGCTCCTTTGTTTCCACGCCCTGGGCCACGACGGTCAGGCTCAGCGTTCGGCCCATCGCGATAATGGCCTCGGTCAGATCCTTGTCTTCAGGGACACTGGCAACGTCGCGGATGAACGAACGATCAATCTTGATGGTATCGAGCGGGAATTGCTTGAGCATGGAAAGTGAGGAATAGCCGATGCCAAAGTCGTCGATGGCGATCCGGATTCCCATGGCCTTGAATCCGCTCAAGACCCGCAGGGTTTTTTCGACATCGCGCATCATCAGGCTCTCGCTGATTTCCAGCTCCAGAAGACGCGCATCCATGGCGCTTGCTTCAAGTATCGCTGCGAGTTCCGGCAGCAGATTTTCATCGTAAAACTGATGCGCCGTCAGATTGACGGCCATGGTCAAGTGCGGCAGGCCCTGGTTCTGCCAGGCCACGTTTTGCCGACAGGCAGTCCTGAGTACCCACTTGCCGATCGGTATCATCAAACCGGTTTCCTCGGCGACCGGAATGAAGCGCATCGGCGCTACGGTGCCCAGTTCGGGATGCTGCCAGCGTAGCAACGCTTCCATGCCCGTGATCCGGCCGCTGCGAATATCGCGCTTGGCCTGGTAGTAAAGCTGGAATTCGTTTCGCTCCAGGGCATGCCGCAGACCCGACTCCAGGGTCAGCCGTTCGAGCGAGTTGGTGTTCAGTTTCTCGGAATAGAACTGGAAATGGTTCTTGCCTCCCTCCTTCGCCTGATACATCGCGATGTCGGCATTTTTTGTCAACGTCTGCTCGTCCAGGCCGTCTTGCGGGTAGGTACTGATGCCGATACTTGCCGTGATGCGGAACTCCTGACCCAGCAGGACAAACGGCTTGGCGATGGTGGAAAGAATTTTGTAGGCCACGATCCCAGCGTATTTATCCTCATTGAGCTCCGGCAGAAGCACCACGAACTCGTCCCCTCCCAGACGGGCGACGGTGTCGCTATCGCGCAGACAACCCTTGAGTCGGGTCGCGACTTCTTGCAGCAATTGGTCTCCGGCCTCGTGCCCGAGAGTGTCGTTGATGTGTTTGAAACGGTCGAGATCGAGAAAAAATACCGCCAGTTGCCTGCTGTAGCGTTGCGCCTCGTTGATTCTCTGGCCAAGAAGTTTACTGAACAGGCTGCGATTTGGAAGCGTCGTGAGGCCGTCGTGATAAGCCAGATACTGGACACGTTCGACGTGGGCCAGTTGCTCCGCGACGGCGCGCAAGCGGCTCTGTGCAAGCTGCCAGCTCATGCGGATCAACACCGTGACAACCAGGATCAGCAAGAGGCTGCCGGCCGTCGCCAACCCCAGGTAGGTACGGGCGTTGCGCTGCACGGGCGCCAGTTGTTCGTCTTCGGCCAAGCCGACGACCACGGCCAAGGGGAAATCAAAGAGTCGACGCGCGCTGGTGTAGCGCCTTACGCCGTCCCAGACGCTGGCAGTGAGCACTGCTTCGGTGTCCGGCTGATCCGCGCCCGGTGCCGCCGACGCGTAATCGACGCTGTCGCCGGCAAACACCGACTCTCCGGTACGTCTTGCACGGAATACCCCATCGGTTCCTACGATTCCGAGAACGCCATGATCGCCCAGTTTCGAGGGCTCATAGCCGCTGACGAAATAGGCCGCATCGACCGCGACCATCACGACGCCATCAAACGTTCCATCGGCCGCGTTTAGCCTGCGGCTGAAGTGCAGTTTCCATTCTGCTGCCTGCGGACCTTGCACCGGACGACCGACGGTGAGCGTCTCGCTCCGGCGCTGAATCTGGAAGTACTCCTGGTCGGCGACATTCGTCGATTCGGGCGGCCGTGTGCTTGCCACAACCTCGCCGTCGGAGTCCGCGATGCTGACGGCGAACACGATGTCCGGCGGCAACAGGGCGCTGTTCTTAAGATCAGACAGGCTGGTCCGCGCTTCCTTGAGCTCGTACGTATACTTGACGAGCTTCAGGGTGTGATCGATTTCGCGCAGTGCACGAACAACTTGAGCTTCGTAAGTCTCGGCCAGTTCCCGGCTTGACGCGGCCGCAGCATGCTCCGCGCCGACGCGCTCGACATCGATCAGGTTCAGAGTCGTGCCCCAGATCACGCCCAGAACAATAACGGCAATTGCCGGAAACAGGATGTAAGGCTCGGTTGTCTGGGCAAACCAGCGCCGAGATATGGCGCTCGCAGCCACAAAAGCGTCTCTCAAACGCATCGCACGTCCCAACTCAGGGTCTTGGTTACAAAAAAAATCAAGGCAACATTTCGGAAAACATATACTTCGGGAAACCCAGTAATTACGGGCCTCGGCGGGGAACTTTATTTCTTCCAGCGTCAGTCTCTTCTAGAGAAGGGCCAGCGTTTGCTCCACTTTGTCGATGGTAGAGAACAGCCGGTTCACCCTAACGTTTTGCGCTACCGTGCGGTGGTACCTGTCTATCGTACTCCATTGCCATCACTCCATTTTATAAAGCGCAAGCACGCGTGCGCGGAACGCGCTGTCCAATCGGCACGGGAAACGCTTAGTGTAAATGGCGGTAGCTACCGTCTTGAGTGACGACCGACCCCTCTTGGTGACTTCGACGAGCGCGCTCGATCGGATCAGTCGCGATTTGCTCCCTCGCTCCGCCCCAACTGCCACCCGAGCAGCGCCCAGACCACGGCAACGGGCGTGGCCGCCAGCGCAATGGCGCCGGCGGTCATGCCGAGTGCAGCGAAGCCGGCGTAAATCCAGCCGCTGAGCAGGTCGCCGCCACGGTACACGGCGGCGTCGATGAAGGCCTTGGATTTGTAGCGCTGCTCGCGACTGAGGTTCGTGAACAGCACCTCGCGCGCCGGCTTGGCGAGGGCGTGGCGGCTGCTGTCGTAGAGCACGCGCACGACGAGCAGCGCCGTCAGTGCGATCGAGGCCGGGGCGCTGCCGAGCGCGATGAAACCCAGCGCTGCCACTGCCGGCAGCACGGCGAGCGTCGCCCCAACCCCGATGCGGCGCAGGATGCGCGCGGTGAGCAGAGCCTGGGTAACGATGGTAATCGTGTTGACCGCCAGATCGATACGCGCCAGAAACACCCGGCGCAGCGCGCGATCGCTGATCGCCTCGCCGACCAGGTGCGACTGCACGAAGTAGAGGATGGTCGAGGCAAAGGTCATCAGCAG
>JANNNT010000486.1:0-1724 GCA_031398685.1 Rhodocyclaceae bacterium
CTGATGGGCGAGATCAACTCCGCCTCGGCGCTGACGATCTCGCAGGTCGCGGCACGCAACAAGACCTTGTTCATGAGCATCGGCGCGCGCTCCGACGCGCTGCGCGGCAAGGACTGCACCCGCTACACCTTCCACGTCGACATCCCGGTGACGGTGATGGTCAACGCCGCCGCCGGCGAAGCCCTGGTGCGCGATGGCCTGGTCAAGGGCAAGAAGATCTACAGCCTGACGGCCGACTACCTGTTCGGCCACGACCTGTCGCGGGTGGCCAGGAAGTTCTTTGCCGCCAACGGCGGCAACCAGATCGGCGACGAACTGGTGGCCACCGATGTCACCGACTTCAGCCCCTACCTGCTGAAGATCCGCCAGGCCCGGCCCGACCTGGTTGCCACCAACCTGGCCGGCAACCAGGTGACCAACTTCGTCAAGCAGTACGCCGAGTTCGGCCTGCCATTCCCCGTCGCCGGCTTCAACCTGAACACCGCCGACGCATGGGCCGCGGGCGATGGCAACCTGGCGGGCTACTGGCCCACCGTGTGGCACCACGAGCTGAAGACCCCGGGCAGCCAGGCGTTCGTTGCCGCATTCCAGAAGAAGTACAACAAGCGGCCCGAGAACCACGCCTGGATCGAATACGTGTCGCTGAAGATGATGGCGCAGGCGATGACCTCGACCAAGTCGACCGACACCGACAAGCTCATCGCGTACTTCGAGAGCGAGGCCCAGTTCGATGTGCTCAAGGCGCGCAAGGCCTATTTCCGCAGCTGGGACCACCAGCTGATGCAGGAGGCCTACCCGTTCACCGTCAAGCCCAAAGGCCAGGCCAAGGACAAGCAGGACTTCCTGCTTTTCGGCGAGGCCGTACCGCGCCCTGACCAGCCCCTGGACCTGCTCGCGCCGGCCAAAGCCGACAACACCTGCAAGATGTGACCGGCCGGGCCCGGCACACGGGCCCCAGGCATCCCCAACATGCAATTCGTCTTCCTGATCGAGCAGGTCGTCAACGGCCTCGTGCTCGGCGGCTACTACCTGCTGCTCGCGCTCGGCCTGTCGCTGATCTTCAGCGTCGGTGGTGTCGTCAACCTGGCTCACGGCGCCTTCTATGCCCTGGGCGCCTACCTGTCGCTCGCCGTCGGCCAGCACCTGGGCTGGGGCGCGGGGGTCGTGATCTCGCCGCTGCTGGTCGGGCTGCTGGGCATCGCGTTCGAGCGCTTCCTGTTGCGCCGCTTCTACGACGCCGACCCCATCCTGAGCCTGTTGCTGACCTTCGGCCTGGCGATGGTCGCCGAACAATTGCTGCGCATGATCTGGGGCGCGGCGCCGCTGGCGTCTACCATGCCACCGGCCTTCAAGGGCCCGGTCATCGTGGGCGAGTTCCTGTTCTCCCGCTACCGGCTGTTCCTGCTGGCGGTGGTGTTCGTGCTGATGACGGCGCTGTGGCTGCTGCTGCACAAGACGGCGTTCGGCCGCGTGGTGCGCGCCGGCGTGCAGCGGCCGGACATGGTGGCGGCGCTCGGCATCCGGCTGCAGCCTTACATGACGGCGGTGGTGGTGCTGGGAGTGGCCAGCGCTGCCCTGGGCGGCGCGTTGTTCGGGCCCATCACCATCGTGCACCCGGCGATGGGCACCGAAATCATGAGCATTGCCTTCGTGGTCGTGGTCATCGGCGGGCTCGGCAGTTTCTGGGGCGTGGTGCTGGCGGCACTCCTGGTCGGGGTGGTGCG
>JANNNT010000248.1:0-2779 GCA_031398685.1 Rhodocyclaceae bacterium
GAGGTGATCGTAATGCGCGCCCACCACGACGTACTCGTCGCCCGACCCAGGCAGGTACCCGGCCACATTGTGCACGGTGCGTACGGCCCGCACGATATCAAGCGAAGCGTCCACTTCGAGTGTCGCCGGAAACGCGAAGGAACGCGGCTTCAGGTCCTGGTCGATCGCGTTCTCGATTTCCTCACCCGTCCGCGACCAAGCCTGGGCGAGTGATTTCGGCCAAAAGATCGTTTGGCTCGCCAGCAATGACAAGCAGTCGGCTCAAATTACCCTCAACCCACCGCAAATGGGGCCGATAGAGATATCGTTGAACCTGGAAAAAGGCAGCGCTAGCGCGTCCTTTGTTTCAGCAAATTCGGAAGTTCGAGCCGCGTTGGAATCAGCGTTGCCGAAACTGCGTGAAATGTTTGCCAGTGCCGGCGTCGAGTTGGGACAGACCAATGTCAGCGCCGAGTCGTTCAGGCAGCAAGCCGAGAGCGGAGACGGGAATCGGAGCTCATCCCAATGGCGGTCTGATAACGCTATACTGGATGCGGATTCGGCGGCATCACTATCGGCCAGAGCGTTTTCTGAACAGCGGGGCAGTGGGTTGGTTGATATCTTCGCTTGAATCCTTGAACAAGCCGGATTCAAGAATGAAACAACAATACAGAAAAACAAGAGGGGTGTTGTAAATGGCCAAGGAAGCCAAGCATGAAGCAGAGCGCGTTGAAGTCGCACCTCCGAAGAAGAGCAAAAAGCTGCTGATAATCGTCGCTGCCGCACTGGTACTGCTCTTGGTTGTTGCTGGTGGCGCCGCTTTATTAATCATGAAGAGCCATTCTGCTCCTGAGGGCGAAGAGGGCGAGGTGGCAACCGAAAGTGCCAAAACCGCAAAGAAGAAGGGCGCCAAGGAAGCGGATCCAGTCTATGTTGCGCTTGATGCATTTGTCGTCAATCTCGGCTCGGAAAATGGCGGTCCGTTTCTGCAACTAACGATTTCAGTCGAAGTCGAGAATCTGCTAGTGGGCGACAAACTCAAGAAGAACACTCCAAAGCTTCGCAACGACGTAATCATGCTTTTGTCCGGAAAACAAGCTGACGAACTGATCACGAAAGAAGGCAAGGAAACCTTGGCTAAGGAAGTTCGTGAGCTGATGAATAAAATTCTTGAGTCAGGCAGTACAGAGGGCGACGGTCCTGTCAAGGACGTGCTATTTACTTCCTTCATTATTCAGTAACGGGCGATGGCCACTGATTTTCTTTCCCAGGACGAGGTTGACGCTCTACTCAAGGGCGTCTCCGGCGAGACCGACGAACCTTCAGTCGCGGAGGACACCGAAGGTGGCATCCGTTTGTACAATCTGGGAACGCAAGAACGCATCGTCCGCGGACGCATGCCGACGCTTGAGCTCATCAATGAACGCTTCGCCCGCTACCTGCGCATCGGATTATTCAACTACATGCACCGGACAACCGAAATCTCGGTGGGACCGATCCGTGTACAGAAATACAGCGAATTCATCCGTAATCTGGTCGTGCCGACCAACCTGAATCTGGTCGCAGCCAAACCGCTTCGCGGCACCTCGCTTTTCATCCTTGACCCCAATCTGGTTTTTCTCGTAGTCGACAACATGTTTGGTGGTGATGGCCGCTTCCACACCCGCGTCGAGGGCCGTGATTTCACTCCGACCGAACAACGCATCATTCTGGGGCTCCTGAACGTCGTATTCCGCGAGTATTCGCGCTCATGGAAACCGGTCTACGACCTTAGCTTCGAATACATCCGTTCTGAGATGAATTCGCAGTTTGCCAACATCGCCACCCCATCCGAGATCGTGATCTCGACGACGTTTTCGCTGGAGTTTGGCGGAACGGCGGCGGATATGCACATCTGCTTCCCCTACTCGATGGTTGAACCAATCCGCGATCTGCTCTACAGCTCGATGCAAAGCGATCAACTGTCGACGGATCAGCGCTGGATTGTCATGCTGCGCAAACAGCTGAAAGATGCTGAGGTCGAAATTGCCGCTCAACTCGCCACCACAACAGTCAGTCTTGATCAGATTCTCAAGATGAAAACCGGCGACATCATTCCGATCAACATTCCCGACAAAATTATTGCGCACGTGGATGATATTCCGCTAATGGAATGCAGCTACGGTCAGCAGGGCGGTCAATACGCACTCAAGATCGAACGATTCATAACATCGGGTGGCGAGGAAATCGCTCCGGGAGTACACCATGGTTGACGAAACAGCAAATAGTGATAACACGAGCGCAGAAGATGATTGGGCTGCAGCGATGGCCGAGCAGGCGATTGCTGACGCGGGTCCGGCGGCGAGCGCGCAACCCGCCCACATATTTCCCGCTTTTGGAGAGACGGGCGGCAAAGCCTCGATGATGAACGAACTTGACATGATTCTGGACATCCCGGTTCAGATGGCCGTCGAGTTGGGGCGTACGAAAATAACGATCAAGAATCTGCTGCAACTGGCCCACGGCTCCGTGGTTGAGCTTGACGCGATGGCCGGCGAACCCATGAGTGTTTTTGTCAATGGAACCCTTATCGCCCAGGGTGAAGTCGTCGTCGTGAACGACAAATTCGGCATCCGCCTCACCGACATCATCACGCCTTCCGAGCGCATGCGAAAAGTCGGACGTTGAGGCTGTAGAAAAACCTATTTTTGACCGGGTTCTGGACAAAAGAATGGCGCGGATTGATCGCGCCATTTTTGTTTTCTGTTTTGCCGAACGATGGAAATTGAATCGTTCCTGTTCGGGTAGCGGCATTCGGGTT
>JANNNT010000488.1:0-2107 GCA_031398685.1 Rhodocyclaceae bacterium
ACATGCCGGCCGAAGACGACGAAATTCTCGCCGCCGAACACGAAGGCATCATTTTCCTTTGCCTGACCAACCCGTCCGGACTGGTGGTAGAGAATGGCAAGGTCAGCGGTGTGGAACTGGTCAGGATGCGCCAGACCGAACTCGACGCGCGTGGGCGGCGCAGTGTCGAAGCGATTCCGGACTCGGGCTTCGTCATGAATTGCGATCTGCTGGTCGCCGCCATCGGCCAGCAGGTGGACAAGAACGTTCTCAAGCCGGAAGAAGGCATTGAACTGGATCGCTGGAACTGCATCACGGTCAATCCCGACACGATGGAAACCTCGCGCAAGGGCGTGTTCGCCGGGGGCGATTGCGTGCTGGGGCCGCTGACGCTGGTCAATGCGCTCGATCACGGTGAACGGGCGGCGGCCAGCATCCGCGACTATCTGCTCAACGGCGAAGTGACGATCAGGCCAGCGCGCCGGATGCAGAATCTGCTGGCCCGCAACGCGCTGTTTGCCGGTGAATGCCTGACAACGACGCCGCTGCACAGAAAACCAGCCACCGTTCCGGAGCTCGAGGCGAGCGAACGAATCAAGAATTTCGACGAAGTGGATCTGGTGATCTCGAAAGAGGCGGCCTACGAGGAAGCCAACCGTTGCCTGCGTTGTTATCGCCTTTATTCGGTGGTCACAGAAAAACATCTCCCGCAAGAAACACATGCGGGCCATAGAGAACCCATTTTTCCAGAGTGAACGCCATGAAAGCCACCATCAACGGCAAGGAACTCGCTTTCGAGCCCAATGAAACCGTCCTCGAAGTTGCGCGAAAAAACGGAATCTTCGTCCCCACCCTCTGCGAACTGAACGATATCGACCATGCGCCGGGCACCTGCCGGGTTTGCCTGGTCGAAGTCCAGCAGGATAACGATGCCGCGCCGCACTACGTCACCGCCTGCGACACGGCCATGGCCGAGGGCTGGAAAGTGATGACGCGCACCCCGAAGGTGCAGGAGATGCGCCAGTTGCAGATGGAAATGATCATGGCCGATCACCATCAGGATTGCGCGTCCTGCCCGCGCAACGGCAACTGCGAACTGCTGGCGACCGCCAACTCGGTCGGCCTCAAACAGGTGCGCTTCCACTACATCGAAGGCTGGGAGAATCTGGAACCGGACACCGGCAGCCAGCCGGTGATCTACGACCGCAGCCGCTGCATTCGCTGTCAGCGCTGCGTCGCCGTCTGCCGTACGGTGCAGAACGTCGACGCCCTGGAACTGGCCGGCTGGGGCAACATGGCCGGCGTCCGCCTCAAGGGCGGCTCGGTAGCCGCCTCACCGTGCGTCACCTGCGGCCAATGCGTCATGGTCTGCCCGACCGGCGCCCTGTCCGAACGCGACCAGACCCAGGAGGTCCTCGATTATCTGGCCGATCCCGACATCGTTACCGTCTTCCAGACCGCGCCGGCCATTCGCGTGGGGATCGGCGAAGAGTTCGGCCTGCCCGCAGGAACCAACGTGGAAGGCCAGATCGTCGCCGCACTGCGCTTGATGGGGGCGGATGTAATCCTGGACACCAACTTTGGCGCCGACGTGGTGATCATGGAAGAAGGCACCGAACTTCTCGGCCGCCTGAAAGAGAACAATCGCCCAACCTTTACCTCCTGTTGCCCGGCCTGGATCAACTTCGCCGAGAAGCACTACCCGGAAATCCTGCCGCTGCTCTCCAGCACGCGCTCACCGCAGGCGGTGATGGGCAAGATCGCCAAGACCTATCTCGCCGAAAAGCGCGGCATCGACCCCCGGACAATGCGCATGATTTCCATCATGCCCTGCACCGCCAAAAAGGAGGAAGCCGCTCGCCCCGATCTTGGCGAAAATGGCGTACCCGACGTGGATATCGTGCTCACCATGCGCGAGTTTGCCCGCCTGCTGCGGCGTGAAGGCATCGACCTCCAACTGCTGGAGCCGTCGGTGTATGACGATCCGCTGATGAGCGAATATTCGGGGGCCGGCGCCATCTTTGGCACCACCGGCGGCGTCATGGAAGCCGCCGTGCGCACCATGTACTACGTGGTCAATGGCAAGGAACTGGAGCACATCGAAGTCTCCCAGTTGCGCGGCTTCGAG
>JANNNT010000331.1:0-1872 GCA_031398685.1 Rhodocyclaceae bacterium
GTGGTCGGCAAACTCACCGGCGGCCTGGCGGCGATGGCCAAGATGCGCAAGGTGACGGTGGTCACGGGCGTGGGCGAGTTTGCCGACCCTCACCATCTGAAGGTGACGCTGCCGGATGGCAAGACGCAGACCATCAAGTTCAAGAACGCCATCATCGCGGCCGGTTCGGAAGCGGTGAAGCTGCCCTTCATGCCCAAGGACGACCCGCGCATCGTCACCAGCACCGGCGCGCTGGAGCTGCGCCAGAACCCGAAGAAGATGCTCGTCATCGGCGGCGGCATCATCGGCCTCGAAATGGGCACGGTGTACTCCACGCTCGGCGCGCGCCTCGACGTGGTCGAAATGCTCGACGGCCTGATGCAGGGGGCAGACCGCGACCTGGTCAAGGTCTGGGAGAAGATGAACGCACCGCGTTTCGACAACGTGATGCTGAAAACCAAGACCGTGGGTGCCATGGCCACCCCGGCCGGCATCGAGGTGGCCTTTGAAGGCGAAAAGGCTCCCAAGGAGACCCAGCTTTACGACCTGGTGCTGGTAGCCGTGGGTCGCAGCCCCAACGGCAAGAAGATTGCCGCAGACAAGGCCGGCGTTGCCGTCACCGACCGCGGCTTCGTCAACGTCGACAGACAGATGCGCACCAACGTACCGCACATCTACGCCATCGGCGACATCGTCGGACAACCGATGCTTGCGCACAAGGCGGTGCACGAAGCGCATGTGGCGGCCGAAGTCGCACACGGCGAAGCGAGCTTCTTCGACGCCCGTCAGATCCCCTCGGTCGCCTACACCGACCCCGAGGTGGCCTGGGCCGGCAAGACCGAGGAACAGTGTAAGGCGGAAGGCATCAAGATTGGCAAGGCGGTGTTCCCCTGGGCGGCGTCGGGCCGGGCCATTGCCAATGGGCGCGACGAGGGTTTCACGAAGCTGATTTTCGACGAGGCCACGAACCGCGTGATCGGCGGCGGCATCGTCGGCACCCATGCCGGCGACCTGATCAGCGAGGTATGTCTGGCGATCGAGATGGGCTGCGAACCGGCCGACATTGGCAAGACCATTCACCCGCATCCGACGCTGGGCGAATCGATCGGCATGGCCGCCGAAGTCTTCGAAGGCCATTGCACCGATCTGCCGCCGCAGAAGAAGAAATAGGACGCAGGCCGCCATGTCTATCAAGTTGGCTTTCGAGGTTGTGGGCAACGGTCCACCCGTGGTCATCCTGCACGGCTTGTTCGGCGCCGGACGCAACTGGGCGCCCATCGCCCAAGCCCTGGGCCACGCGTACCGGTTCTACCTGCCCGACGCCCGCAACCACGGTGCCTCACCCTGGGCCGAGGTCATGTCCTACCCCGACATGGCGCTCGATGTGCTGGCACTTATCGAGCGCGAGCAATTGCAGAAACCGATTCTGATTGGCCACAGCATGGGCGGCAAGACCGCCATGGCCCTGGCCCTGGAACACCCGCAAGCGGTCGCAGGCGTGGCGGTGATTGACATTGCACCCGAATGCTACGGCGACCAGTTCTCGCCTTACGTGATGGCCATGCGTCGTCTGGACGTTGCGAGCGCGACCAGTTGCAAAGAAGTTCGGCAGGCGCTCGCGCACAGCTTGGACGGCGGCGCCCCGGTTGACTTCCTGATGCAGAACCTGCGACGTCATGACGAGCGCTTCGACTGGCGCATCAACCTGATGGCAACAGCGATGTGCATGCCTGATCTGTGCGGTTTTCCGCAACAGCTGATACGCAAGCACTACGCCGGGCCGGCCCTGTTTGTCGCCGGGGTGGACTCCGACTATGTGCGAGCCGAATCGCATGCGGATATCAAGCGCCTGTTTCCCCGCGTGCGCCTGGCGCACATCGACGATGCAGCGCA
>JANNNT010000398.1:0-7605 GCA_031398685.1 Rhodocyclaceae bacterium
ATGCGCACCGGCCACGGGCAGCGCGGGGGCCTGGCGTTCGCCGGCACGACCGGGCACCGCCGGACGGTAGTCCGCAGGCAAATCGCAAAAATCGTTTTGCGGATCAATGATCACCAGATGAATTCTTTTGTTCGCCATGACCGGCCTCCTGTTCAAATGCGCTGTGCATTCAGCGCATGAGCACACTTTAGACTTGTTAGTACATTATTGCAACTAAGTAGATAGGAATATTTCAATATTCCATGCCCGAAGAGCACCTGGACAACACCCGCTTCGATTTACTGCTATCCTAAGCACTAAACGTATTGTCCTATGCCTTGAACCTGCCGCCTTATGCCCCCAATCATCTGCACTGTTGACGTTGTCCTACTTACCCTGAAGGATGGCATCCTACACGTTGCCTTGCTGAAGCGCGACCATCCGCCGTTTGCCAATATCCTGGCGCTGCCCGGAGGTTACGTACAAGCCGACGAGGATGCCGATACGCACGATGCGGCAGCCCGTATGCTGCGCGACAAAACAGGCATTGCCAGCCCGTATCTGGAACAGCTTTCCACCTTTTCCGGGCGCGGCCGCGACCCGCGTGGCTGGTCGATTTCCGTGGCCTACTATGCACTGGTGCCTGCGGAAGTCATCGCCCAGGCCGGGCACCCGGGAGTTGTCATGACGTCGGTCGTGGCGCTTAAAGGTCTGCCTTTCGACCACCAGCACATTGTCGAAGCCGCGGTGCAACGTGTACGCAACAAGAGCAGCTATTCCTCGCTGCCCGTTTATCTGTGCGGCGAAACCTTTACCCTGCCGCAGCTGCAGCGCGTTTACCAAGCCATCCTCGGCGAAGCGATCAACAAGGTCAGTTTCCGCCGCAAGATCGACGAACTGGACATCCTGGAACCGGTAGAAGGCGCCCTGGAAACCGGCAAGGCAAACCGGCCGGCGCAGCTCTATCGTTTGAAGAAGCGCTTCCGGCAGCAATTATCGTTGACGGACAGGGCTCTGAATGCGGCGAATTAAGCCCCTTCATTTACGCGCCCGGCTGACGCAAGCAAACCACTTTTGGCGTTGAACTATTTCTGCCAGAATCCTTCAACTTCTTTTGGCCTGATCAACTCGTTGTACTTCAAACTGTAACCGTCCATTTATCGGCCAACGCCGACCCACTTCACCAAGTTATTCAGGATGAATCCATGAATCAACTCGACACGCAATTGATGCACCCGACCGAACAGATCAATGTGATCATCGGACGGATCTACCGCAGCGGAATGACCACCACGTCGGGCGGCAACATTTCAATCAAGGACGCACTCGGCAACATCTGGATTACGCCCTCCGGTGTTGATAAAGGTGCCTTGAACCCCAAAGACATCATGTGCATCAAAAGTGACGGCACCATCAGCGGGCCGCACAAGCCGTCTTCAGAATACCCGTTCCACCGAGCCATCTATGATGCCCGCCCGGAATTGACCGCCATCATTCACGCGCACCCGCCCGGACTGGTGGCCTTCAGCATCGCGCGCCAGGTCCCGAATACGAACATTGTTCCTCAGGCGCGTTACATCTGCGGGGAGATTGGCTACGCCCCTTACGGCTGCCCGGGAAGCGAGGATCTGGGCGCGAAGATTGCCGAGATTTTCCAGAACAGGAAATACAAGGCCATCATCATGGAAAACCATGGCGTGGTACTCGGCGGCACCGACTTGATGGACGCCTACCAGCGTTTTGAAACCCTGGAGTTTTGTTGTCGCACCATCGTCAATGCCGGCAAGCTGGGGAAGGTCAATTCACTCACGGACAATCAGATCGAAACGTACCAGACGAATATTCCAAAGAATATTGCGCACTTCATGGATGTCAGTTACCCCTCGGACGAACGCGCCTTGCGTTCGGATATGGTCAGGATTATCCGGCGCGCCTGCGATCAGGGCCTGATGATCTCGACCTACGGCACGGTTTCAGTGCGCTGGCGCGAAGACGACTTCCTGATCACGCCACGCGATGTGGCACGTTGGGATATTGCGCCCAGCGATATTGTGCAGATTCGCAGCGGCATGGCCGAAGCCGGAAAAATGCCCAGCCGTTCGGTCGCCTTGCACCAACGAATATTCCAGCTCAATCCACAGATCAACTCCATCATTTCGACGCAACCGGTCAACTTGATGGCCCATGCCGTCAGCGGGACAAAATTCGACGTACGCACCATTCCCGAAAGCTGGATATTCCTTCAGGATGTGCCTTCGATACCTTTCGGCACCTTGTATAACGAAGTGGATGATGTCGCCCGAATGTTCAACAGCAACCGCGTCATCCTGGTGGAAAACGACTGCGTTTTCGTGACCGGCGACACCTTGCTGAACACCTTCGACTATCTCGAAGTGGCTGAATTCAGCGCCAATTCGCTGGTCATGGCGTCGTCGATCGGGCCGCTTCAGCCGATGGGCGACCAGGAGATCGATGAATTGCGTGTCGTCTTCAACGTCAGGTGACCGTCAAAAACCGCCGAATTACAAACGACCGATTTGATCCGGGTCAGAACCGGGGGACCAGTTCCCCTTTAATGCAATAGGTCGACGCCACCCAGCCCGACTGATTCTGGTGCACCAGGCACTGATACGTTTTTTCTGCCATCCGCTCGAAGTCCTGCCGATAAACGCTGATCGACAGGGCGCGCGATTCCGGGTACTCGTCGGGCGAGGCCACCTCAATCCGGCCAAGCTCGCGTGAATTCAGCGCCTTCCTGATAGCCACGCCGATTTCACCATCGCCGCAGATGATTCCGTCCGGCAGAGGGTCCGACAATTTCAAGCCGTCGGCGATTTGCTCGGCCAGGTGACCAAGATTGCTCTTGTCGCCCCAGGGAATTTTGTGCACGAAGGCCGGAGCCGGCTTCTGGCGGAGAAAGACATTTTCGCGTTCCCTGGCACTCAAAATCGAGTCGTTGTCCCAACCCACATAGCCGACATGTGCGGAGCCCCGCGTCTTGAGAACACGGCGCAGCGTGGTGATGGCATCCCGGTTGTCCAGAAGTACGCCATCGGCGTAGGGCGATGGCGTGACAACGTCAAAGAACACCATGTTCATGCCCAATCCGCGAAGCCGGCGGATGGCTTCCATGTCGACCTGCTGATCCTCGAGCCAGATTACGGCATTGCGGATGTTCTTCTGGAATAGCTTGAACAGGCTTTCTTCAAGCCGTTCGCCGGGCGGATTCTGCTTGAACAGAACCAGCGAATCGCCGTTTTCCGCGGTACGCTGGAAACAATCGATGAACGAAGAAAAAAACACATTCTGTGCATGGGCCAGCACGGCAATGATGTCCATCGTCCCTTGGTAGCCCGCCACAGACAGGCTGACCCGATTGCCGCTTCCCTGCACGCGCTGAATGATTCCATCGGTTTCCAGCAAAGCCATGGCCTTGCGCACCGTCACACGGCTGACATTGAGACTCTCCGCCAGCGTACGTTCCGGGGGAAGATTCTCGCCGTCCTTATAGTCGCCTCGAAAGATCCGCTCGCAAATCTTGTTCTGCAGAAGGCGATAGAGACGATCGTTTTCAGTGGTTTTCATCTTCGGCTCAAGGTCTTGTTCAGGAGAGGTGCGTTTAAAAGGGTTGGTCGCTGCGATACTTGGTTCTGAACTTCCTCGGCGGCTACAGGTTCTTGTGGGAGCGCAGTTTATCTGCGCGATGGGCAGTTGTACTCCACCACTGCAATCGCCCAGTGAAACTGGGCTCCTAAGCGATTGCTACCGCGCCGTCAGTTTTTAAGGCAACCAAGACTTTCAAACGCACCCTGTTCAGGGGGCATTCAGGCCGGCGAGGTCGATTCCAGGTCAAGCCGCTTGATGATGTCCTGCTGGATTTCCGGCGACAGGTCGAGGAAATTCACGAACGTGCCATGAATCCGCATGATGTAAATTCCGCTCGGTGCATGTTGTTTTGGATTCGCAAGAACCTGGCGCAGGGTTTCCGGGGTCGTTACATTGACATACAGATAGAAGGGTCCGGGTTCGCCGTCGGGCCCCCGGCTAAACAGCGGCGCGACGACCTTGCGCTGGAATTCCAGCCCTTTCTCGGCCAGGGTTTTCCCGCGAAAATGGCTGGGATTGATCCCGAAATGCGAGGCATAACCGCCATTCATGTCCTTGTAGGGCAAATGCGCCCCTGAAAGCACCCGGAAACCCAGGCCGGATTGCGCCTCGCCGTACAGCGGATCCAGGCCGTAGCCGAGCATTTCCCCGGCTTCACGGCCATCCGGCGTGGCGCCGACCCAGTGGCCGTAGAGCAAGTGGGTTGACGGCGTACTCCAGTCGGGTCGGAATGGATTGCCCAGGTAGTTGCGTTTCCCGGCGATCAGCCCATTGATCCGTTGCGCAACGGCCCGGGCTTCCAGGTCGACGGATTCAATGTTATTCCCGAATTTCGGGCAGCTCCGCAGGTATTGGCGAAGCGCTTCATCGTGCTTGAAATTGGTCTTCAGCGCATTCAGCAGACGCTCGGATTCACCGGCGCGCTCCTTCAGGAACTGGTCAATCGCGATAAAGGAATCCGCCATGATCGACAAGCCGTGAATCAGGCAACCGCTGCCGTTGTATTTTGTTCCCTGCTCCTGGCAGTCGCGCAGGTCGACGCCCGTTTCGATGCCGCCCATGAAGCTCGACAGGAGCGGCACGGGCAATAGACCGATCGCCCGCGACGCCTCATTGGCAGCCGCGACCATGGTGTCAACAAAGTGCTCGACATGGGTGTAGAACGCGTCGCGAATGTTGAACAACAGCTCGGCCGACTGATTCGTTTTCATGCCCAGGGCCGGAGCGTCGAGGCCAAGCGTCTTGCCGCTGATCGCCGACGTGCCGCGATGCAAGGTCAGTTCCAGAATCTTGGCGAGGTTCAGCCAGCTGTTGGTGGTGTTGCCGTTGTCCTTGCCCATGATGAGCGGTTCCTGACAGCCGGCAATCGAGTAGTTCTCGAGATCGTTGGCGTCGACGCCGGGCCTGGCCAGGACGTCGAAGAGGGAATCATCGTTGAACAGCGACGGGGTCAGCACACCGGGGGAGAAAAAGAAACGCCCCAGTTCCTCATAGAGTGCCGAAGGCGTGTTCCGATGCAGCTTGGCCGAGAGGATGGGTTGCGGAAGATTCATCTCGAAGTAGGCGTCCAGCAGGGCATAGGAGGACGGATTGGTGAGGTCAGACCCACTCAGCGATTTCCCTCCCACCATTACATTTTGCGATATTGCCCAGCTCCGGTCGCCGACATTGAAAAAGGTCAGGAAGTGTTTGAACAGGGCGGCGCTGCTGTCCCGGCTCGAATCCGTCATGGCGCGGTACGGTTCGAAAATTCGGTCGGCATTGCCCGCCGAGAACGCGAAGGGATTGGGCGCCTGTTCGAGACACATCACTTGCCAGAGCAGCAGGAAGGACTGAATCGCTTCGTACAGATTCCGGGCCGGGTACTGCGGAACCCGCCTCAGCGTTTTCTCCAGCAGGACCAGCGCCGCCTTCCTTTTGCCGCATGCCGCGTCCTGCAACTCACGGGCACACCCGGCATAACGATCCGCCAGGCTTACGGTGGCCGCCAGGGCGATCTTCATGGCTTCATAACACGCCCGCTTCGACGGCTCTGGATTGGTCCTGAGTTTCCCGTCTATTTCTTCAATCAGCCCGGCAATTCCCCTGGCCAAGGCCGGTTTGAAATCCGGAATCAGGTGACCGGTCACCTGCTCGATAAAGAAAACAGCCTCCTCCGTACTGCTCCCCGCCAAGGCATACGCCGTGTTCAGGGTTTGCGTGAAGGGCAGTGACTTTTCGTAGTCGCGCAGCGAATCGATCCGCTCTTTCGTGAAGATCTCATTGGGTTCGATATCGCCGAACACGGCGGTGGGATCGCAATAACCGGTAAAGGAATTGACTTCAAAAGTCGGATTGATGAGCGCATAAGAACGGGCAAAGGCGTCATCCTGCGTGCCGGCGAAAATCGCCTGCTCACTGATCGAGATGGGCAGTCGTGCCAGGATTTCGCGCATCGTTTCCGCCGCCTTGATTACCGGCGGCAGGTCCTGGAATTTCCCGTCGCATTCCCGGCGGATTTCCTTGGCGAGAAACCAGCCGTCCAGTCGCTTCAGGCGACGTTCCTCGAGAAATCTCGCCTTCGCCAGGTGTCCGATTTCTTCATTTGAATAAATGGAATGGAGGTCCATGCAAATTCTCCCTAGGTACGAATGACCTCAAGCTGGTTGGCCTTGAAGACGGTGTGAAACAGCGCCAGCGTTTGTTCACTTACGAATCCGTTGGCGATCCGGTAGGGCATGCCGCATTGCGCCCACTTGTCCTTCCCGTATTCGTGGTAGGCGAGGAACTCGAAACGGGCCTGCGTGGTGTCGAACTGCCGGAAAAAGGACGCGAAGTGTTGTGCATCGGCTGCCGAATCATTGACCTGACCAATCAGGGGAATCCTGATCAGCAGGTGTTTGTGACTCGCAAACGCTTTTGCCACATTGCGCTTGATCAGCCGATTGCCCATCCCGGCGGCCGCTCTCAGCGCGCGGTCATCATGGTGCTTGAAGTCGATAATGAGGTAGTCGATCACCGGGAACAGATCCTGAAGTTTCGAGTGGGTGCCGTTGGTCTCGATGGCGGTATGGATGCCCTCGTCCTTGAGCCGCTGCAACAACAGCGCAACCTCTTCGAACTGAACAGTCACTTCGCCTCCCGACAAGGTGACACCCCCGCCGTCGTAGAAGAGTCGCACGCTGCGTTTCGCTTCGCTGACGATGGTTTCCACGTCGCAGGCAAGCGATGAAAAACGAATGCTCTGGTTGCGATTCTGGTTAATGCATTCCATGGTGGTACACCTGACACAGCGTTCGCGATCGATGTCTTTATGAACGATGGCGCCATGCGGGCAGACGCTTTCAATCAGGTGTTCCGGATTGACCATCAAGGTGCCTTTCATGGCGACACCTTCGGGGTTTGAGCACCAGGCGCAGCGCATATTGCACCCCTGCAAGTGATAGACCAGCCGGTTCCCGGGGCCATCCTGAGAATAATTGAAACCCTTTCTGAACACGTTCAGCCTCATCCCTGCCCTTGCGTTATTGCAACAAATCACTAAACCATGAGCCAATCATTGGTATTGCAGTGTAAGGCCCATATTGGTATTGTCAAGCAACACCAAAATGGGCCGCGCGCAAGCGTGTAAATTTGCGAGCGCAGCCGTTCGATCGGGGTGAACCAACGCGCTGGACCATAGTCATATAAAGAGCATCTCCCAAGATGACGAAGCAAACCTGGCAACGATCGGAAGGCGTAGCAATGGAAATTTCCCAGCTCAGCGAATCTCTCCAGCACGACGCTGTCTGGATCGTTTTTCTGAACGTTCTGCTGCAGCAATCCGGACTCCCGGTACCCGCTGTACCGACCTTGCTGTTGGCCGGCAGCCTGGCAGCGACCTCGGGGCAACTGGCCAACACACTCGTGGCAGCAATCGTGGCCTCGGTGATCGCCGACGGGTTGTGGTATTGGGCCGGGCGAACCTTTGGCTATCGGGTTTTGTCGAGCTTGTGCCGGTTGTCGATCAACCCCGGCTTCTGCGTCAGCCAGACCGAGGAC
>JANNNT010000428.1:0-1647 GCA_031398685.1 Rhodocyclaceae bacterium
GCCTCCAGCCGCATGGCCGCCACGGGCCACACCGCCACCAACCCGGCCACTGCGATGGTGGCGACCATGATCGCCGCCAGGGAGGAATGGTCACGCGCCGCGAGCAGCACGGAGCGCAACGCCGCCGGGCGCGGGTCGAGATCCTCGCGCCAGAAAGAGCCGATCCAGAACAGAATCAGTATCACGACGCCGAAGAACAGCCACCCGTATATCAGGTGATCGAATCCAACCGCGTATTTCATTCCGCTCAGATGGCCGATCATGACGATCATGTAGGCGCGCAGCCAGTTGGCGACGATCGGCACGATCACGGACAGCGCGACGAAGATCGCGCGCCGCTTGAGGCTCCGATACGTGAGGTAGGCGTACAGGAAACCGACGGTCATCGACGCGATCAGGTAGCGCAGCCCACTGCATGCTTCGACCACCGACCAACTTCCGCTCGGGATCATGAAGAACTGGCCTTCGCGGTACACGGGTATGCCGGTCAGCCTGAGTGCGGCCACCGTGAAGTCGGCGGTATGCTCCATCAGCGGCGATTCCAGGAATTCGCCGAACGGCACGGCGAACAACAGGAAAAAAAGCGGAAAGGCGAGTGCCCGGGCGTCTTGCTTCCCCAGGATGGCCCAGACGAGCAGCGGGATCATGAGGACCACGCCAAACTGCTGCGCGACCCCGGCCCCCGTCAACTGCCCCAAGAGCCAGCCAAACCCCACCAGCGCCAGCAGCGGCAGCGCGCGAAAATCGGGCCGGAGGTCGAGTGCCGCGACGGCATGGCGCCGCCGCCAGATCAGCCACGCGCTGATCGGCGCGATCAAAAAGCCATGGGCGAAAGTATCCGAGCGCTGCCAAATGGCGGCCATGGATTGCACCGTATCGCCGTACCAGGCGAGCAGCCAAAAAACGGCGCTCAAAACGAGGGCCGCCACAATCCGCCGGTCCCTGAGGACATCCGGCCCCTGCCCGGGCATCACCATGCTGGAAAACGCGTCCGGCTCAAGTTTCATAAAGGCATCCAGTGTCTTCCCTAAGCGGCCTGCCTGGTGCGTTGGTCAACCGCGCTGCGCTTACCGTGACGATCCCGGTCAGCGACGGCGTGGGCAGGCCGCTAACCCAGGCACTTGACGATGTGCGGGCCGATCAGGCTGGCGAGCGGCAACGGCAGCCGCTACCACAGCTTGAGGAGCGAGCGGTTTTGGAGCGAGCGGTTTGGGATTGGGCGTTTGCACGGCGTCCGTCGCCGCCGCGTCGGTGGTCCGGCCGACGGGCAGACCCTCAAGCACGAGCTGGCTCATCGTTCGTTTTCAGGAACAGGCGGTCCACCCGGTCCCACTGAAAGTCCCTGAACAGCGCCCGGATCCGGCGCTCCATCGACGAGAGGTTGACGTAATGCCGGAAGCGGATCTTCAGGCCGATGCCCCTCTGGCGCGGCTGCCCGGGGTCAATCTCCCAGGGATGGAAATAGAAAATGCACGGCTGCCGGTCAACGGTATTCACGCGCTTCAGGCACCAGCGCGACACGCTGTAAGGCAGCAGCCGGAAATAGCCGCCGCCGCCGGCCGGCAGATTGCGGTTGAACATGTTCACGGTGGTGATCGGCAACTCCAGCAGCCCGCCGCCGCCTTCCGGATAAAACGCGAAGCGCGG
>JANNNT010000431.1:0-12316 GCA_031398685.1 Rhodocyclaceae bacterium
CAAGGCCTTGATCGACAGGTGAATGTCCTGGTCATTCATCCACGCGCCCTTGCTGAGCACGAAGATCGCCCCGCGATAGGCGGACATGGTACCCAGCGTGACGACGATGGGCGGCAGGTCGAAGGCCGTGATCAGCACGCCGTTCAAGGCGCCGAGCAGGGCCCCGAAGGCCAGCGCGATCAACACCAGTTCCACCGCGTTCAATCCTGGAAAAGCCTTGCCGACGACGGCGCAGAACATCCCCGTCAGCGCCAGGTTGGAGGCCACCGAAAGGTCGATGCCCTTGGTCAGCAGCACCACCATCTGCCCCATCACGAGAATGGCGAGGATCGACGAGTCGTTGAGCACGTCGAGCAGGTTGCCGGCGGTGAGAAACACGGGCGCCCGCAGCCCGACCACCAGGGCCATCGCGGTGACGATAAGCGCCAGAGCGGCTTCACGATTGCGGACAAAGAAGTTTTTCATGCGGCACGCTCCTTGGCGAGAGTTGCGGGCCTCGGTAGGTCGCTGTCCGCAGCCCGCTGTTTCAGCCCGGAGGCGGCGGCCACGATGTCTTCAGCGCTCGCTTCACCGCGCTTGAAGTGCGCCACTTGGTGACCCCGGTGCATCACGATCACGCGGTGCGCCAGGTGCATCACTTCCGGTAGTTCGGAGGACACCAGGATCACCGACAGGCCGTTTCCGACCATGTCGGCGATCAACTGATACACCGCCGATTTGGCGCCGACGTCGATACCCTTGGTCGGTTCGTCGAGAATCACGATGCGCGGATTGGTCCCCATCCACTTGGCGATCACCACCTTCTGTTGATTGCCGCCGGAGAGCCCGCTGATGATCTGCTCGGTGCCATCGGTTTTGATCGAGAGCTTGCGGATGGCTTCGTTGGTCATCTCGCACTCGTCCTTCGGGCGCAGCCACGGGCCGCGCAGCTTGCGACCGAGGGCGGCCAGCGTCAGGTTTTCGCGCACCGAAAAGCTGAGGATGGCGCCCTGCCGCTGGCGCTCCTCGGGCACGTAGGCGATGCCGGAATTGATCGCGTCTTCAGGACCGCGCACGATGAGTGGTTTGCCGTCGAGGGTGAATGTGCCGGCGGCGTGTTCCTTCAGACCAAAGAGAGCCAGCATCGCCTCCGAGCGACCGGCCCCGACCAGCCCGTAAAAGCCCAGCACCTCGCCCGTGTTCAGCGTGAAGTTGATGTCTTCAAACTCGGTCGGATGCGACAAGTGTTCAACGCGCAGCAACTCGGTGGTGGACGCTTCCGGCATGACCGGATAGACATGTTCGAGGTCGCGCCCGACCATCAGGCGCACCAGCGACTGCTCGTCGGCGTCGGCAATACGACCTTCACCCACGGAGGCGCCATCGCGCAAGACGATGTAGCGATCCGCCAGGGAGAAAATCTCGTCGAATTTGTGGGTGATGAAGATGATGCCTTTGCCTTGTTCCTTCAGGCGGCGCACGATGCCGTAGAAATCGTTGATTTCCTGGTGCGAGAGGGCGGCCGTGGGTTCGTCGAGAATCACCACCGAGGCGTCTTGCGACAAGGCGCGGGCGATTTCCACCAGATGCCGTTCGGCCGGCCCGAGGTCCTTGACCAGGGCGCGCGCCTCGAACGGTGCGCCGATGTCGGTGAGGATTTTCTGCGCATCGTCGTACATCGTGTTCCAGTCGATACCGCCCTTGCGCATGGGCTGGCGACCCATGTAGATGTTCTCGGCGGCCGAGAGCTCGTCGAACATGGCGGTTTCCTGATGTACGGCGGCAATTCCGGCGCGGCCGGCCGCATGGGCATCGTGAAACTGCAACTCGGTGCCGCGCACCTGAATCTGCCCTTCTTCCGGGTGATAAATGCCGGTGAGCACCTTGACCAGGGTCGATTTTCCGGCACCGTTCTCGCCGACCAGCGCAAGGACTTCGCCGGCGTCCAGGGTGAGGCTCACGCCCCTGAGTGCGCGGATGCCTCCGAACGTCTTCCTGATGTTCTGCAAGGAAAGCAGAGGGCTGGGATTGTCTTGAGCCAGCATGCGGAATGCTCCGAGTAGTCAGTGTCAGTACAGTTCGTACAGTTCGAGCGGGTCAAGGATGGCCCTGACCCGCTCGATCCTTATGCCCGGGCGCAAATTGCCCGGAATCTCGCCCGGCGGGTTACACGCTGTAAGCCGCCGGGCAAGGACAACGATCAGAAGAATTTTGCGAATTTCTCGACGTTGCTGGCGTCGTACGTGAAGGGTTCGGCCATCGGGGCTTCGCCGTTAGCGTCGGGCGTCACGGTACCCATGCGACCCAGCGATACAGTCTTGCCGGCCTTGCCCTTGACGAATTCGTGAGCGGCGTAGGTGATGGCGTAACCGAGGTCGATCGGGTTCCAGATGGCAAAAGACTTGACCGCGCCGCTCTTCACGTGACCGGCCATTTCAGAAGGCAGCCCAAGCCCGGTGACAAATACCTTGCCAACCAGGTTGCCATCGACCACCGCCTTTGATGCGGCCGCAATGCCGACGGTGGTCGGAGCGATGATCGCCTTCAGGTTCGGGTAGCTCTTGAACAGGCCTTGCGCTTCGCGATAGCTCTTGTCGGTCTGGTCGTCGCCATAAACCACGGTTACCAGCTTCAACCCGGCGTACTCGGGCTTGGCCAATACTTTTTTGACTTCCTCGATCCACGCATTCTGGTTGGTCGCCTGCGCGGTGGCCGACAGAATCGCGATTTCGCCCGTGTTGCCAACCGCTTCGACCGTCATTTTGACGAGCTTTTCGCCGATCAGGGTTTTTGAAGACGGGTCCAGGTGGAACAAGCGTCCATCCTTTTTGACGCCGGAGTCGAACGACAGTACTTTGATGCCGCGCGCCATGGCTTTCTTGGTGGCCGGGATGAGCGCGTCCGGGTCGTTGGCGGAAATAACGATGGCTTGAACCTTTTGCGCCACCAGTGAGTTGATCAGTTCGATCTGACCTTCTGCGGTAGCTTTGGCCGGGCCGGTGAAAATGATTTCCATGTCGCCCAGTTGCTTGGCGGCTTCGTCTGCGCCTTGATGCGCAGCATCGAAGAAGCCGTTACCCAGGGTCTTGACGACCATGGCAACCTTCATCTTGTCGGCGGCTTGTGCGGAAAATGCGAGGCCTGCTGCGAGAATTGCTGCGGTGAGTGTCTTGGCAAATTTCATTTTATGGCTCCATAGGGCACTGGGCATTGTTTTTTCCCTTCCTGGGCAGGCCCCGGTTTCTGCGCACGGTGACATCGTGCATCGATTCCGGTCTGCTTTTGCTCGTCGAGTGCCGTGCCCAGTAAGAAACGGCGCCCCTCCGATTTCCTTGCACCGGTCCGGAGTGATAACGCCCCGGACCAGCGCGGTGTTCCGTGAGTCCTATTTCCGCGTCGTCAAAACGTCGGCTTCATACTGCTTGACGGTTTTCAGCCAGTCAGCGCCGACCCCCACCCCGGCCTGCTCGCAGTAGTGATCCCATACGGCGCTCCAGGGCATGCTCTTCTGTTCTTCCATCAGCGCCAGGCGGGTGGTGAAGTCCATGGCGTTTTCGGCATCGCGCAGGGTTGCGAGCGGGTCGAGCAGCGAGCGCAGCAGGGCTTTCTTCATGTTGCGTGTGCCGATGACCCAGGCGGCGATGCGGTTGATCGAGGCGTCGAAAAAATCGAGGCCGATGTGTACCTTCTGTTCCAGCTTGTTGCGCACGATTTCGTTGGCGATGGCCTGCGTTTCGTCATCGAGCAAGACGACGTGGTCGCTGTCCCAGCGCACCGAGCGGGTGACGTGCAGCAGGATGTTGTCGATGAAAGGCATGAGCGCCGTGATCTTGTCGGAAACGATCTCGGTCGGGTGGAAGTGGCCGGCGTCCAGGCAGAGCGCCACTTTGCGCGAAATCGCATAGGCCATGTAGAACTCGTTGGAACCGACGGTGTAACTTTCGGCGCCAATGCCGAAGAGTTTGCCTTCGACGGCGACGATGTGATGCCGGTCCGGCACCGAAGCATTGAGAATCTGATCCAGCGCCTCGAGCAGCCGCTGGCGCGGTGCGAAACGGTCAGCCGGCATGTCTTTCATGCCGTCCGGTACCCATACGTTCATTATTGCCGGGGTTCCCAGCGCTTCGCCGAAGGAATCCGAGATGTGCCGACAGGCGATGCAGTGGTCGATCCAGAACTTGCGGATGGCCGGATCGGGATGCGCGAGCGTCATGCCGTCGACGAACTTGGGATGCGAGAAGCAGCTCGGGTTGAAGTCCAGCCCGATGTCGCGCTCCTTCGCCCACTCGATCCAGCGCGTGAAGTGCTTGGGCTCGATCCGGTCGCGGGCCACCTTTTCTTCGCTGTCCAGGTAAATCGCATGCAGGTTGAAGCGCTTCTTGCCGGGGATCAGCGACATCGCCATCTCGGCGTCGCGGCGCAGTTGCTCGGGAGTTCGTGCCTTGCCCGGATAGTTGCCGGTGGTCTGGATGCCGCCGTTTAGCGCCGCATCGGGAAACTCGAAACCGGCCACATCGTCGCCCTGCCAGCAGTGCATGGAAACGGGGATGGCGTCGAGCGCCTTGAGTACGGCGTCGGTATCGATACCGCCTTGCGCATAGCGCGCTTTGGCTTCGGAATAGGCGACGAGAGTAGTGTTGCTCATGATGCGGCTCCTTCCATTGTGAGCTGTTGCTCGGCGGGGATGTGCTGGCACAGATTCTGGAACCGCCGCCAGTGCGGCTCGGCGAGGCCGGAATTCTCCACGCGGGGGTACAGCGTCTGTCCGGAAAATTCCTTGCGGATCAATTGGCGAATGGCGGCACGGTCGGCAAGCCGGCCCAATGCGCGCAACTGACAGGTAATGTTGCCCAGCGCGGAGGCCTCGATCGGGCCGGTATGGACCGGCAGCCGGCAGAAATCCGCACACAGCTGGTTGAGAAAACCGTTCTTGCAGCCGCCGCCGACGATCTGGATCTGAGCATAGGACTGGCCGGTGATCGATGAAAGTTCGTCCAGCGTGCGGCGATAGAGGAAAGCCAGGCTCTCGAACACGCAGCGCGCGACGGCGCCCGCGTCGGGCGGTTGGCCTTGTCCGGTTTCACCACAAAAATCCTGGATCGCTTCGAGCATCGAAGGCGGGTTGAGGAAGCGGTCGTCGTTCGGGTTGATGAGATAGCGGAACGGCGTGGCGCTTTCCGCCTGCAGGGCCAGATCGGCGAACGAGAGGGTCGGGAAGGCATCGCGCACGCGCTGGATCAGCCACAGCCCCATGATGTTCTTGAGCACGCGATAGGTGCCGTCGGCACCGCCCTCGTTGGTAAAGTTCGCCGCCAGCGCCCGCGCATCGTTATACGGCACGCGGCTCTCGATGCCCATCAGCGACCAGGTGCCCGAGCTGATGTAGACCGCGTGTTCGTCTTCCAGCGGCGCCGCGATCACGGCCGAGGCGGTGTCATGCGTGGCCGGGGTGATGACTTTGACCCGCTGGCCGCTGCGCGACACCCATTCGCCAATTTCGCTGCCGGGCTGGCTCAAGGGCTGGAACCAGCGGGCGGGCAGCCCGAGTTTTTCCAGCAGTTCGAAATCCCAGGTATTGGATTCAAGCGACAACAACTGGCTGGTGCTGGCGTTCGTGTATTCACATGATTTGACGCCGCACAGGCGATAGTGCAGGTAGTCGGCCGTCAGCAGCAGCGTCTCGGCGCGTGGCAACCAGTCGGGGTTTTCGCGCTTGAGGGCGACCAGTTGGTAAATGGTATTGAACTGCATGAACGCGATGCCCGTGCGGGCGTAAAGTTCGGCCCGCGGGATGATCCGGGCCACGTCATCGATGAGGCCGTCGGTACGATGATCGCGATACGCCACGGGCTGCCCGAGCAACTGGCCTTGCGCATCGAGCAGCACGAAGTCAACGCCCCAGGTGTCGATTCCCACCGAAGTGAGCGTGATGCCACGGTCGATGATTTTCTCAAGCCCGGCGTTGATCTGTGCGACCAGATTATCGACATCCCAGCAATCCTGTCCGTCGCAATGCACAAAGCCGTTTTCAAAACGGTGGATCTCTTCGATGTCCAGCGTTTCCTGCGTCGCCGCATGGCGGGCCAGCAGCACGCGGCCGTTTGAGGCACCCAGATCGACAGCGGCTACGAAAAGTTCCATTGCGCAGAGTTCGGCTTTGATGATGTGAAGGAGGCATCTTAGAAACTCGCCGGAACGTTAACCTTACAAAATCTGCCAGTTGAAGCACCAGATTGGCTGAATTGCATGAGGCCATGATTTGACAGCGCTACTCGCCGGGTCGTTCAGGGTTTTCTCCTGTGAAAACAGAACGGTGCGGCCGGCTGGTGCCGTGAATTTGCCAGCCGGCAGGCAGGCCTGGTGAAACAGGTGGCGGAAAAAACCACGTCGCTCCAGGCCTGCGCCGGAGCCCGGCCTGGAGCGACGTGTGCAGCGAAGCAAACCCGCTATCTGGGCCGGGCCCGTACGCTACTCCAGCTTTTGGCAGGGCATCGCCGAGGTGCATGAAGAGCGCGAATCACCGTGTAATTCCTTTGCAAAAAGCCGCCGCCAGAAGTCCCGCAAGGTGTCTGTAAAATGCGTTGTCCAGCCGGGCTGGGCACTGATCGCAAATCGCGCGTTGCTGACCAAGGCGGCGATAACCACCCGCCCAGTTCCCGTGGGTTTGAAGCACTCGCCAGGCGCGAGGATAAAGTCCTCAGCCAATCCTTCTTGTGTAATCCATAGACGCGCTTCCACACAGCGGATCGTTTTGTGGTGCGCACGATCAATCGCCAGCGCTAGCCCCATATCCAGATCGTAGATATTATCTGTCAGTCGAGTTGCCATGGTATTTCTCCTGTCCAAACATTTGTTACTCAGACAGCACATGTTTATTGATTTTTAGCCTTTCGACAATCAATCATTTCTACCTGAAAGGTAAGCAGGGCTAACCTATGAAGCGACCAGGAAAAATCCCGCCTCTGCCCGCGCTGCGCGTGTTCGAAGCCGCGGCTCGACTGGGCAGCATTTCGGCAGCCGCCGCGGAGTTGCACGTCACCCACAGCGCCGTCAGCCAACAGGTCAAAAGCCTCGAAGAGGTGCTTGGGGTCAAGCTGTTCGGGCGTTCGGGGCGCAATGTGGTGCTGACGTCAGCCGGGCGCGAACTGGCGCTGGGGGCCAATGAAGCGCTGTGTGCCATCGCCCGTACCACCCATCTGGTTCGCCAACGCGCCAACCCCAACCGGCTGACGGTGACCACCATCCCCTCGCTGGCCGCGTGCTGGCTTACGCCGCGTATCGGGCGATTCATCGAGCTGGAGCCGGAGGTTGAAATCAACCTCATTTCAACCGGCGAAGTGCTTGATTTCGCCCGTGACGGCATCGATGTAGCGATCCGCTGGAGCGTCGTCCCTGATGAAACGCTGGATACGGCCCAACTCATGCGCGATGAAATGCTGGTGGTTGCCAGCCCCGACTATTTGCAGACGCGCTCGCTAACCACCCCGTCCGATCTGGCGGGTTGCGCCCTGCTGCGCGCTGACGACGAATCCTGGATGCCGTGGTTTGCTCGCGCCGGGCTGGACTGGCACGAGCCGGACAAGGGCCTGTTCTTCAACGATTCGGCACTCGCGTTGCGCTGGGCGGAAGACAGCCGCGGTGTGGTTCTCACGCGGCGCAGCCTGGCCGACGAGGCCTTGCAGAACGGGGCACTGGTGCAGATTTTCGACATCACCGTCCCGGTTGAGCGCGCCTATTGGTTTGTCACCCCCAAAGGCGTTGAACCCACGCCACTGCTGCGACGCTTCCGGCAATGGGTGTTCAGCGAGGCACAAGACGGCGCTGCGCGGATGAATCCGGTTCATGAGGCTAACGATCGGCTTTGAAGCGCTCTCACCGTACTCTGCGCCTTGTCATCCAGCCCACCAGGCCCAATCCACCCAGCATCAGCGAGTGGATCCCCGGCTCGGGTATTAGCGCAACATACGCCGCATCGGCGATGACACCGTGCCCCTTCGTTGTGGGCTGAATCGGATCCCAGAAGAGTGAGCTTCCCGCCTACGGCAGCGGCTACCGTCGTTGGCCACGAAGGACGCCCAGCGTGCCATAAAGGAAGTCGTTCGAACCCGACCAATCGATCTGCCGGACGTGATTGTTCATTCAGATAAGTTGCAAGCTGGAGAACACCGCGCTGGACGATGTGCAGCGGAGCCGCGGCGAGTTGGAACCGCAGTCTACGGGGGTATTTACGGCCCCCTATTTCTCGGCGGGCTTGCCTGCGGCCTTGAGCTTGCGGAAAACCGGCCCCCACGTTGGGTGGCCCGATTCAGCCGGGCTCAGGTCAAAGGCCGGGTCGGCGTCGAGCGCCTTGCGGAATTCGTCGCGACACTGGCGCTCCCGTCCGTCAACGCAGTGCATGAAGGCCAGGTACTTGTGCGCGCGTGCGCGCTCGCTGCGGGCTCCGAGGCCCAGCGCGAGCGCGGTTTGCAGCTGTCGGGTGGCGAGCTTGTAGGCGCCGTCCTCGTAGCTGGTGATGCCGCTGGCCAGTTCCTGCCGGGCCTTGTCGGGCGGCGCAGGGGTGACGGCGGTCTTTGGTGTTTTCGTTACCTCCCTGGCTGGCGGAGCTTTCGCGTCCTTGACGTCAGGCGCTACGCAAGCGCTGCACAAAAACATCAGGGCGAACAGACTCAAGGCGCGGCGGATGGGTGACGTGCGGGGGTAGGGCATCATCAGGCGTTGGCTCATTCGAATTTGTGTTTGATGCGGATACTGGCGTTTGGTGCCAGATCGACGTTTTGCCGACGTGGGGCGAACGTGGTGTTGCGGATTTCGATGCGGTGTTTGCCGGCCGGCAGCCGGATTTCGGTGAGTGGTGGCGAGACTCCCGCTTTTTTTCCGTCGACATAGACTTCGCCCCAGGGCGTGATGGCCAGCCGAATGCGACCTTTGGCCGCAACCAGCGGTGTCGTTGCAGGGGCGGCCGGCACGGCGTCCGGTGCCGGTGCCGGTGCCGGTGCCGGGGGCGCGGCGTTGGGCCCAGCCACATCGGCGCTGCTCTCGGCGACCTGGGGCGCTGGGGGCGCCGCCTCAGTAGGGTCAGTCAGCTCGACGCGAGGGGTCTCGGCTGCGGTGCTGCTCGGTGCCGGTGCAGTGCTCAGCGCCAGCGGTGCCTCAAGACGCTGCAGCAACCAGCCGGCGAGCACTGCCGCCACGATCAGCGGCGCGCCGTAGCGCAGGGCACGCGCGTATCCGCCGGGCGCGGTCACGGCCTTCAGCGGCACGGCGGCCTCGGCTGGCGTTGTCGCTACAGGCGGCGGAGTACTGTCGCTATTCTGAATAATTTGCGGCAGTTCGGCGATGTGGCGGTAGTTGCGCAGGTCGGTGGCCATGCCGTCGGCGTTCTGATAGCGCTGATCCGGGTGCTTGGCCATGGCGCGCGCGACGATGCGGTCGAAGCCCTGCGGCCTATCCGGGTTGTGGACCGAGGGCAGCGTCGGAGCCTTGTTGAGCACCTGATCGAAAATCGCGTTGCGATCATCGCCGGTGAAGGGCGGGCGCCCGGTCAGCATTTCGTAAAGGACGGCGCCGAGCGCGAAGATATCCGAACGGCCGTCGGCCTTTTGCCCGGTCACCTGTTCCGGTGACATGTAGTGGGGCGAAGCGAAGTCCATGTCGGCCACGGTGTGCGCACTGCTGGGCAAAGGCGCGACGCCGAAGTCGGCAATCTTCACCACGTCGTTATCGAGCACCATGATGTTGGCCGGTTTGAGGTCGCGATGCACGACGTTGTTGGCGTGCGCAAAAGCCAACCCGTCGGCGATCTGGGCGGCGATCTCGGCGATGCGCTCGGGCGGAAGAACGAGGCCTGAGTCAAGAATGTCGCGCAGCGACTGGCCGGAGAGAAATTCGATGGCGATGTAGGCCAGATCGTCGCTGCGCCCGACGTCGTGGATGCTCACGATGTTCGGATGATCGAGTCGCCCGGCGGATTTGGCCTCGCGGTGGAAACGCTGCTCGATGGCCTCGGCCTCCGCGCGTGAAAGGCCGGTGCAGCTGACCGTCCTGATCGCCACGGTGCGCTCAATAAGCGGATCGTGTGCCTGGTAGACGATGCCCATGGCGCTATGTCCCAGCGTTCCGGTAATTTTGAAGCGGCCTAGTTGCGCGAGTAACATGGGCGGTTGGGCAGGATCGGTAAGGGGGCAAGACGTGCCGCGAGGGCGATGCCCGATAGTGGATTCTCGGGGCGGGGCTGTCAAGACAGGGAGTTGTGGTGTGCTATTTCTTTGCTCCGTTTGATTTGCCGCTTTGCAGACACCGCTCCTGAAAAGCGAATGTCATTGCCTTGAAGTGGCCAGCCGGTCCGACCCTGTTTGGGCAGCGCTTGCCGTTGAAGGGAGAACCCGCCGTCCCTGCGGTCGACCGTCACGGCGATCACGAGAAGACTATAATCAAGGCTATGTCACTGTTAAATAGTGGTCTATACTGACCCTATAGGAATCAGTGAGATAGGTGCAATGATGAGAATCGAAGAATTCCAAGCCTTGGCGGAAGAACTTGAGAAATTGACGCCACACCAGAGAACGCTGTTGACGGAACGTCTGCAAAAGATCGGGCACGTACAGGCCGTCAATACCTTGGTTGAAAGTCGCGCACTGGCCACACCCGTGTGCCCCAAGTGCGGTCATGATCACATCGCGCGATGGGGTTCGGCTTCTGGATTGCAGCGCTACCGTTGCGCGGCGTGCCAGGCCACGTTCAATGCGCTGACGGGAACGCCGCTGGCACGACTGCGTCACAAGGACAAGTGGCTGGAATACGCGCAACAAATGGCCGAAGGACAAAGCGTTCGCAAAAGCGCCAAAGTCTGTGAGGTGCATCGCAACACGGCTTTCCGCTGGCGTCATCGTTTTCTCACGCTGCCCGATCAACAAAAGGCCTTGAGCTTGGTCGGCATTGCCGAAGCGGACGAGACGTTTTTCCTTGAATCGTTCAAGGGCAAGAAACAAGGCATGACTCGTGCACCTCGCAAGCGTGGGGGCAAGGCATCGAAACGCGGTTTGTCTGACGAACAAATTCCTGTGCTGATTTGTCGTGATCGAACGGGGAGTACCACCGACTTCGTTCTGGAGAAGGCTGACAAGACGCACATCGGCGCTGCGCTCAAACCCCTCCTGGCAAGCGATGTCGTTCTCTGTACAGACGGCGGAAAGGCGCTGGGTGCTGCCGCGCGGGATATGGGAATCGCTCACCGTCCGATCAATCTCGCTGCGGGCATTCGGGTGGTCGGTAAGGTCTATCATGTGCAGAACGTCAATGCCTACGATAGTCGGCTCAAGACTTGGGTGCGCCGTTTTCATGGCGTCGCTACGCATTACCTTCCCAGCTATCTTGGTTGGCGCAGATTGAATGATCGTAGTCATAACATCCTATCCCCCACTGCATTCCTGTCCGCTGCCCTGGGAATAAACCCTGTTCAACAAGTAACAGTGACATAGCCATAATCAAACACGAGATAGTTGCAGCGCTGTGCCATCTGCAAACGACTTGTGCTTGGACAGTGGATGCAAATCGAAGTACTTCGTAACGCTGATAGGAAAGGGAAATGCCCATGAACACTGCGCGCACCGCCACCCTGATTGTCGACGGCAACACCATCGAGTTTCCGGTTTTAACCGGCACCCACGGCAATGACGTGATTGACATTCGCTCGCTATTCGCCAAGACCGGCCTGTTCACCTACGACGCTGGTTTTCTGTCGACGGCCAGTTGCGAATCGACCATTACCTTTGTTGACGGTGACAAGGGCGAACTGCTTTACCGCGGTTACCCCATCGAGCAACTCGCGGAGCACTGCAACTTTCTCGAAGTGGCCTATCTGCTGAAAAATGGCGAACTTCCGAACGTAACGGAAAAAGAGGATTTCGAGAACCTCATCAAGAAGCACACCATGGTGAACGAACAGATGGTCAAGTTTTACCAGGGCTTCCGCCGTGACGCCCATCCGATGGCCGTGATGGTCGGTGTGGTTGGCGCGCTGTCAGCGTTCTATAACGAGGTTTCGGACTTTTCCGATTCCGTGCGCCGTAACATCAGCTTTAACCGCATTGTGGCCAAGATGCCGACCATCGTTGCCCTGGCCAGCCCGCTCACCGAGATCACGCCGGCCAACGTGAAGGGGCTCACGCTCGCGTGGAGCTGGATGCTGACGGACGGCGCCGGCCGGTATCAGCCCGCGCCCCTCGTGCACAACGGGATCATGTACATCGCGCGCGTCGAAGGCCACGAGCCGGGCGTCGTTGGTCGCGAGAAAGACATGGTTGCCGGCGATGGCCAGGTTCCGCACTGCGGCTGTCGA
>JANNNT010000452.1:0-4103 GCA_031398685.1 Rhodocyclaceae bacterium
TAACACGGCGGTGGCGGTCGGCGACGCGCTGGTCACCTACGATGTCGTGATCAGGTGAAGTGCACCAACTGCAAGACCTGCTATCAGGATCTCTCCGAATTGTTCGAGAAGACCCGCATCGTCGTCAACGGCGAAAGCCGGGAGGTCGGGCAGTTGATTCCCGGTGCGCTTGAACGGGTAACGGTAACCCCCGAGTTGAAAGCCCGTATCAAGCGGGTTTCAGCGAATTGCGACGCGGAGATCATCCGATGAGCACAGGCGCATCTACCCCCACCCCGCCCTCTAGCCAGGACGACCTGAACCGCTACTTGAACGCCAGCAGTACGCTGGAGAGTACCCGGACACAGATCGAAGCCCTGGAGCAAACCGAAGCGGTCGAGGACTTCCACAACCAGATGGCGCTGTTGCGCCGTCGCTTGCTGAACGAGCCGGGAGCCTTCCGCGACATGTTTATCGCTGACGGCGCCAACGCCGTTGTCTGGGAGTTCAAGCAGCCGGAACTCAGCCCCGAGTTCGTCAAGACGTTCTGGAATCTGCTGCTGCGCGACGACGACACCAGCAAGGTGCTGATGCGCTTTGTCTGGAACGTGCCGCTCGGGCTCAAGCGCAAGTTCGTGCGCGCCATTGACCTGAACCTTTCGGATCGTTACCCCGTGTTCAAGGGACTGTCGGAAAACTGGCCGGCCGAGAACTTCATCCCGCCCTATATCCGCGACGCGGACGAACGGGCGAAAGACTTCGGCCTGGTGAATCAGGGTTACCTCGGCTACATGAATCTCGGCTACAGCGCGCGCGAAGTCGAAATGTTCGTCTGGCTCGAAGCCCTGCGCGACAAGCAATGCGAAGAGAAGCCCTGCGAGGTCGGCCTGCACGTTCCCGGCAAGTTCGAGCCCAAGGGCGGTTGCCCGGTCAAGATCCATATTCCGGAAATGCTCAATCTGCTCGGCACCGGGCGTTTCCGCGAAGCCATGGAGCTGATCGAGAACTGCAATCCGCTGCCTAACGTCACTGGTCGCGTTTGCCCGCAGGAACTGCAATGCCAGGGTGTGTGCGCGCACACCAAGCAGCCGATCGAGATCGGCCAGATCGAATGGTATCTGCCGCAGCGCGAGAAAATGGTCAATGCCGAAGGCATCGCCGCCCGCTTTGCCGGTTTCCCCGATCCGTGGGCCAAGGCCGAAAAGCCGCCGGTGGCGGTGGTCGGTTCCGGCCCGGCCGGGCTGATCAACGCCTACCTGCTGGCCGCCGAGGGCTACCCGGTTACTATTTTCGAAGCTTTCCATGCGCTCGGCGGCGTGTTGCGTTACGGCATCCCCGAATTCCGCCTGCCCAACGAGCTGATCGACGATGTGGTCGGCAAGATCAAGCTACTCGGCGGCAAGTTTGTTGCCAACTTCGTGGTCGGCAAGACCGCCACCATCCAGGACCTGAAGAATGCCGGTTTCTGGAAGGTCTTCGTCGGTACCGGCGCCGGTCTGCCGCGCTTCATGAATGTTCCCGGCGAGCACCTGATCAACGTCATGTCGGCCAACGAGTTCCTGACCCGCGTGAACCTGATGCAGGGCCTGCGCGAGGACTACGAAACGCCGTTGCCCGAAACCCGTGGCAAGGAGGTCATCGTCATCGGCGCCGGCAACACCGCCATGGATTCGGCACGTACCGCGCGCCGTCTGGGCGCCAATGTGACCATCGTCTATCGCCGCACGCAAGCCGAAATGCCGGTGCGTAAAGAAGAGTTGCATCACGCCATCGAGGAAGGGATTCAGCTCAAGTTCCTGCGTGCGCCGTGCGAGTTTGTCGGCGACGACAAGACCAATTTTGTCACCCATGCCATGCTCGATGTCATGGACCTCGGCGAACCGGATGCCTCCGGCCGTCGCAGCCCGGTACCCACCGGCAAGATCGAGCCGATGAAGGTCGACCTGGTGATCATGGCCCTCGGCAACACGCCGAACCCGATCATCCGCGAGTCCGAACCGACGCTCAAGACCACCAAATGGGGCACCATCGACGTCGGCCAGGGTACGCAACAGACCTCGCTTACCGGTGTGTATTCCGGCGGCGATGCCGCGCGCGGCGGCTCCACCGCCATCCGAGCGGCCGGTGACGGTCAGGCGGCGGCGCGTGAAATCGTCGGCGACATGAACCTCACGCCCGAAGAAATCCGCGTGATGGTCGAAAGTGCCGGGCACTACACCAGTCTTGGCTCGGCGCCGCAGACCATCGTCGAAAAGATCGAGCTGGCCGACAACATCGTCGAATTCATCGTGCATTCGCCGCTGGTCGCCAGCGCCGCGCGTGCCGGGCAGTTCGTGCGCGTTCTGCCGTGGGCCAACGGCGAGCTGATTCCGCTGACGCTGGCCGACTGGGACGCCAAGGCCGGCACCATCTGCCTGGTCGTGCAGGCCATGGGCACCAGCAGTATCGAGATCAACCGCATGAAGGTCGGCGATGCCTTCACCGGCATCGCCGGTCCGCTTGGCCTGCCGAGCGCACTGCACCGTTACGAAGGCAACAAGACCGTTGTTTTCACGGCGGGTGGCGTCGGCCTGCCTCCGGTGTACCCGATCGTGCGCGAGCACCTGCGCCTGGGTAACCACGTCACGCTGATCTCTGGCTTCCGTAACGCCGACCTGCTGTTCTGGACCAGGGACGACGAGCGCGTCGGCAAGCTGAAAGCCGAATTCGGCGACCAGCTTGAGGTCATCTACACCAGCAACGACGGCAGTTTCGGCATCAAGGGCTTCGTTACCGGACCGCTGGAAGAAATGCTCAAGGCCAACAAGAAGGGCAAGGGCCGTGAAATTGCCGAAGTCGTCACTATCGGCCCGCCGCTGATGATGCGTGCGGTGAGCGACCTGACCAAGCCCTACGGCGTCAAGACCGTGGCCAGTCTGAACTCGATCATGGTGGACGCCACCGGCATGTGTGGCGCCTGCATGGTGCCAGTAACCATCGAAGGCAAGATGGTACGCAAACACGCCTGCGTTGACGGTCCTGAAATCGACAGCCACATCATCGACTGGGACAAGTTCCTGCCGCGCTTCGGCCAGTTCAAGCCGCAGGAACAAGCCAGCAAGGTCAAGCACGGTTTCGCCTGACCTGCACCAAACAGTGAGAAGTAATGACGGGGCGGCCTGACCGCCCCTTCTCTTTTACTGCCCTGCAACGCCTGCCAATAGGCGATCTTCGAGGTATGGCCTGAAGAAGTTTATGGCTATTGGCTTATATGGCATTTGTCGGAAGACATCCGCTTTTTACGGCGAATTGACATCGCGGCGAGACCCAGTCCGCTGAGAAGTAACAAGAACGTTCCTGGTTCAGGAACCGTCGCAGCACGAATCGAATAATCAAACCGCCCCGCAACCGGTGAGAGATCGGTTATTTCGGGCGGAGTCGTTGGACTTTCCGCCCACCCGGAGGCTAGCAAAAGACCGGATCTGTCACCTGCCAGCGAAATCTCATTCCCGGATAGCGTGCCGGTATCGACTCTGCTCAGGCCCATAGAATATCCACTGCAAGACCAATTTCCTTCGGGGAAACCATAAAAATCATCCGAGAAGTGATAACAGGGTGAATCCGACATGTAGAGTCCTCCGCCACTAAGAATTGAGAGTTGTGAAGGGAGGCTAAATCCGGCGTTGGTTGGCACCAGGCTGGTAATGTGGATGTTGTTTAACTGCAACCGGCTTGCCCCCGGGTTAAATGGTGACTGGACTACCTCAGTCTCAAAGGTTCCTGAAACGGCATAAGGGGTAAGTTGCCACTCCAGTGACCAGGAATAGGATTGAGGCAGCGCCGGTTCTCCGGGAATAGAAGCCGTCGCGGGAAGCGGACCCGTGTTTATCCAGACGGGTGTGTAGGCACTGACAAAACTTCGCGTCGGATCAATGGTGTAGGTATTTGCGGAGTGGGCTTGAAAAGTGACGCAGAGCAAACCAAGAACAATAGCGTTACGCAGCATGGATCTCTTCCAAAGTCGGTCCTGATGCTAGAGGTGCGAAAAGACTTCGGCACATGGGAACAGGAAATTAGGGGATCGCTCTCAACGGTGAATCCAACCGGACGATGCGCGCGGCTGACCTCCCACGTGGATGGCAATA
>JANNNT010000535.1:0-3851 GCA_031398685.1 Rhodocyclaceae bacterium
CGATCAATGCGCTGGCGCCCGGCGTGCTCGCCGATGAAGCGCAGAAACTGGGTGCGTGGCTGGTGCATTATTCGACCGATTACGTGTTCAATGGCAGCGGTGACGGGCCGTGGCAGGAGGCGGATGCTACCGGGCCGCTCAGCGTTTATGGCAAAACCAAGCTGGACGGCGAGCAGGCCGTGACGCGTTGTGCCAAGCATTTGATCTTCCGTACCAGTTGGGTCTATGCCGCGCGCGGCGCGAATTTCGCCAAGACCATGTTGCGCCTGGCTAGGGAGCGTGACCAGCTCAAAGTGATCGACAACCAGATCGGTGCGCCGACCGGTGCCGAACTCCTGGCCGATGTGACGGCGCATGCAATTCGCAGCGTGCAGACCCGGCCCGAACTCGCCGGGCTCTACCATCTGGTGGCAGGCGGCGCGACCAGCTGGCACGGCTACGCCCAGTTCGTCATTGAACACGCCCGTCAGGCGGGGCAGCCAATTCGGGTGAGTCCGGAGGCCATTGAAGCAATCCCGACCAGCGATTTTCCGACGCCTGCGCAACGGCCGCTCAACTCGCGACTGGATACCCGCAAGTTACAGGCGGCCTTTGGTTTGAGCCTGCCGGAGTGGTCGTCGGGCGTCGAGCGGATGTTGGTTGAAGTGCTGGGTTGAGGTGCACCGCTGTAATCGCTCAGCAAAGCTGTGCCCCTGCTAAAGCACCGCAGGCAATGAGGCGTTTTTCGTAGGGGCGCAGATTTCTGCGCGAAGGAGATATATCGATGCGATGGAATTCCATAGTTCAGATGCTGATGCTTGCGTCTATGACCACAGCCACCTTTCCTTTGTACGCTGCCGAGCCCTTGCCTCTACTGCTCGCGGGAGTCGAGCAAGGACAAGCCGATACAGCTCTTTACCTGGTCAGCGAAAAAATCGACGGCGTGCGCGCCTACTGGGACGGCCAGGTGCTGCGCACACGCAACGGCAACACCATCAACGCGCCGGCCTGGTTCGTCGCGAATTTCCCTGCACAAGCGCTGGATGGCGAATTGTGGGTCGGTCGAGGACAATTCGATCGGCTGTCTGCAACGGTCCGCCGGCAAATTCCGGATGAGCTTGAATGGCGTCAGGTACGCTACCTTGTCTTCGAATTACCGCACGCGCCCGGAACCTTTCGCGAACGGGTTCAGGCTTTGCACAGCGCTGTATCAGGGGCTGGAGTGGCCTGGTTACAGCCGGTCGAGCAATTTGAAGTACAGAGCCGCAAGGCGCTCGATCTGAAACTCACCGAAATCGTCAAGGCGGGTGGCGAAGGCCTCATGCTGCACCGTGCCGATGCCCAATACACGACCGGTCGCAGCGACGTTCTGCTTAAAATGAAACGCTGGAATGACGCCGAGGCCACAGTGATTGCTCACCAGCAGGGCAAGGGGAAATACGCCGGGATGCTCGGTGCGCTGCGGGTGCGCACGGCCGATGGCGTTGAGCTCATGCTGGGTACCGGCCTTAAAGAAGCTGATCGCCGCGATCCACCGCCCATCGGCACGATCATCACCTTCCGTTATCGGGAGCTGACCAGCCGAGGTCTTCCAAGATTCGCCAGTTTCCATCGTGTGCGGGAAATTTGAAATACGGGAGGTGAGTGGTCGACCAGCTCACACATCGACGGATTCGGAATGAGCGGATTTCAATAAGCCTCTGACCTGATCAGTACTCACATATACAATTACATCATTCGGTACATCCCGAGAGCGCCATGAGACAAGTTACGTTTACCGAAGTGCGAAACCACGCTAAGCAGTATTTCGATCTCGTCGAGACCGGCGAATCGGTGCGCGTGCTACGCAACGGGAAGCCGATTGCCGACATCGTTCCGATTGCGGCTGATTTGCCCTCCTGGAAGCGACGCAAAGCGCAACCCCTTGTGCTTGATGGCGTTTCTGTCAGCCGCCTGATACTCGAAGAGCGCACGACCGAGTTGTGATAGGGGATACCCGATGCTTGTTTTCTTTGACACATCAGCCTTTGTCAAACGTTATATCAGCGAGCCTGGAACAGACGCTGTGCTGGCGTGGTGTGATAAGGCAACCGAGATCGGTCTGTCAGGTATCACGCTCCCCGAGATTGTTTCCGCCTTTTGCCGTTTGCACCATGAGGCCAGGATTACCGATACGCAATATAGGCAATTGAAATCTCTATTGCTGGCCGATATCGAGGATGCCGCCATTTGCGACCTGACGCCGGCGGTATTAGGGCAGGCGGTTTCCTGTCTGGAAGCTAATGTGCTGCGCGGCATGGACGCCATTCACGTCGGCAGCGCGGTAGTCCTGAAGGCTGATATTTTCGTGTCGTCCGATAAGCGTCAGCTCGATGCCGCCGCCCGCGCTGGATTGAGAATCGAAGCGGTTTGAAGTTGCTCCCAACGAATTGTTCGTGTTGTTTTTGCTCGAATCCTAAGATATAGCAAAACCCCAGGAAAATCGAAAAATGCGCCTGACTGAGCATCAAATCCAGGTTATTCGCCAACTTGCTTGCCAAGTGGCGGGAAGCCAGGCCAGCGTGCGGGTGTTCGGCTCCAGGCTTGATGATGCGGCGCAAGGTGGAGACCTTGATCTTTTGCTTGAGCTTCAGGAACCCGTCGACAACCCCGCACTTATGGCCGCGCAGATGTCCGCTCTAGTGTCACGTGCCATGTACGGTCGAAAAGTGGATGTGCTGATCAGTGCGCCTAACCTCATGCGCCTGCCTATTCATGATGTGGCATTCAAGGAAGGGAAACGGCTATGACAGTAGAACCGAAAGTCGCGCTGCGCCTTCAATTTCTGACTCGGGTCGTACGTAAAGAATGCAAACACCTTGCGACCACGGACTAGCGCTTGTTTGATGGCTTGTTTGCCTTGGAGCAAGTGACCCGGCTCGAAGAAGAGCCCGACTTGGCAGAGCGGGTTGAAGCGTTTGTGGGCCGCTTTGGGCGTTTACAAGACACCGTCGGTGACAAACTGTTGCCCCTGCTCCTGACTGCGCTGGGGGAAAAACCATCAGCCGCCATCGACAATCTTGACCGAGCTGAACGTTTGGGCCTGATCAAGTCCAGTGACGACTGGATGACTATGCGTAACCTCAGAAACCAAATGGTTCACGAATACGTTGAAGACCCGGTCGTGCTCAGCAGCGCCCTCCAAACAGGTCATGCTTTTGTGCCCGTACTCATTTCTGCGGCCAGCAAAATGCTTGCCGAACTTGAGCAACGTGGCTGGGTGTAACGCCTGGATGATCCTTCGGTAGGGTGCCAGCGCACAAATGATCTTCTCTTGGGGTGCAAACAACGCCCCACACTTTAGAATTTCCTAAAGCCCCGTAGCGACGCAGCCCCAGACCGTCGCCATGCTGGCAACGCAGATTATGGAACGCAAGGGTTTGGAAGACGGCCAGGAATTGCGCGTGTCGATACAGCGCACCCTGTCGGGCACCTTACGCCGCCTCAAGGATCGAGAGTTCGTGGTTGAAGCTGGGAAAGATCGGGACGGCCTCACGACCTTTTGGCAACTGGCTTAGGCGAATAGTCGCCCGGATCGGCTTAGGAGCGTCAGCGCCAGCCTCAGCTCGTCAATCAACGGCTAAGCGAAGAATCCTGGCCGGGTGTTTTAACGGCTGGTTTGCCATTGGTGTACCGAATGTCGATGGGCTTGTCGGTCACCGGATGAGTAAACGCGTGGATCACATAGCCCGACAGTCCAACACTCTGCACGCAATGAGTCGCTGTTGTAAGCACAATGCGCCCACTGTAGGGCACGGCTGGATTGACTGGCTTGAACTGAGCGTTCGAATCAATAGCCAGTGTAGCCCGTTCAAGAGCCGCCTGGGCGATGG
>JANNNT010000506.1:0-11645 GCA_031398685.1 Rhodocyclaceae bacterium
CGCGCCTTCGAGGAAAGCCTGCGGCACGCGCCTCGCGGACGGCTTTCCTTCCGCCAAGCGTGTCTGCGCGCCGGGATCGCCCAATCGCGATTGCCACACCGGCCGGGCCGCGTCGAACCTCGTGCGGTTAAGCGACGACCCAAACCCACCCCGGTCCTGACTCAACCACGTCATGTCCTCAAAACGGCTCTCTTCAAAAAACAGCAGGCGCTACATGGCGAAGGCTTAAGGTAGTGCCATTGGCATCTAGCCCGAATTGTTGATTAGCACGGTGGATCGGACTGAAGCCTGACCGGAGGTGGCCGAAGGACAAACCACTGTGTTTGAAAACATGATTGTAAATGCATGATCCAGCGTTTTGAGTCAGGCCCTCTGGACCTGTACCGTAGTGAAGATCGCCTGGAAATTTTCGATGTTGACGATACACTGATTGACTTGAGTACAGCCGTTCATGACTAGGCTATTCTTCCAAAGACAAAATCCATACATCGTCAGGAGAATCATCAATGGAAAATGACAAGTGGCAAAAACACCTGGAGTACAAGCGCCGGATCCATGCCGAAATGCTTGATGGTTTCGACGAAGAACTGGAAATGGAAATCGACGACGACCGCATGAATGAGTTGATCGCCGAGGCCATGAATCCAACCGGCGATGAGTCGGCTTTGGACAGGAACTTCTATTTCAAGGAACTGTTTCGTCTACAGGGCGAGTTGGTCAAGTTACAGGACTGGGTCGTTCATCAAAAACTGAAGGTGGTCGTCCTCTTTGAGGGCCGCGATGCGGCCGGCAATGGAGGGGTCATCAAGCGTATCACCCAGCGTCTCAATCCCCGGGTCTGCCGGGTGGCGGCACTGCCGGCACCAAGCGAACGGGAACGCACCCAGTGGTATTTCCAGCGCTACGTTTCCCATTTGCCGGCCGGCGGCGAGATCGTACTTTTTGACCGTAGCTGGTACAACCGGGCGGGCGTGGAACGGGTCATGGGGTTTTGCAGTGACGACGAGTACGAGGAATTCTTCCGTACGGTTCCGGAGTTCGAGAAGATGCTGATCCGCTCGGGCATCATCCTCATCAAGTACTGGTTTTCAATTACCGACGAGGAGCAGAATCTGCGATTCACGATGCGCATCCATGACCCTCTGAAACAATGGAAACTGAGCCCCATGGACATGGAGTCCCGCCGTCGCTGGGAGCAATACACCACAGCCAAGGAAACCATGCTGGAGCGTACCCATATTCCTGAAGCACCCTGGTGGATCGTCGAGGCAGTAGACAAGAAAAAAGCCCGCCTCAATTGCATACACCATCTGTTGAACCAGATTCCCTACGCCGAAATCGAGAGAGAGCCGGTCGTACTGCCGGAACGTGTGCACAACCCGGACTACCTGCGACATCCTGTGCCCAAGAAATTGTTTGTGCCGGCAGCCTATTGACGCCGGAAGGCCACGGAATGAGAGCACTTCAGGGGCCAGCCCGTACAATCCTGTAGGTGCTGTTTCCTCAAGTCGCTTTCACCCGACCCGATAGTGCTCGTTTCGCCGTAGGAAGGAGCGTAACAAAGTGGATCTTTGTTTCCGGCTTGGTAGCACTCGGTTCGCTGGGTGCAGTCGTCCCGCTCAGTGTCGGTTGGAAGTCTGCACCAAACACCGCCCCGCTTGCTCCGAACGCACTCGCGATCCGGTTCGCACCCGTACTTGGCAGCATTGCACTGGTGCTGTTTGTGATCGGTAACCGAAACCTCAAGCGACACATCCGCCGCACGCTGCATCACTCGATGCCGGTGAGCGTCATCATCTGGTCGAACACCCACCCGCTGGCCCTCGGCGTCATGCACAGCCACAAGTGGTTGTTCGGCGTACCGGTCTCTTGAAGGTCCCGAGACCCCTTGAAACAAATGTGTCACATTTCTACAATGTTTCCATGACACAGTTGACACAATACAAGAGAGTGGTTTCTTGCCAAAGTTTGCATTTTTTTCGTAACAACCAGGACGAATTGCGATGAAACTGATAACACCTACAGATGAGTACCTCGAAAAAGCCAGGCTGTTGAGTACTGAAGATGCGGAGCGCTTACAGGCGCGAATGCGCGGAAGGTTTTCACGCAGGCTAGAAGACAAAAAAATTTCCGCGACCGAATCAATCGCATTACAGCTTCAGTATGAAGATGAAGGTCTAGCGGAATGGCGCAAGAGGATGGCGGAAATAAGATCGAAAAACCAGGACTAGGGTTCCAGGCTCGCACTTGGCCGACTCCCGGAACCGGAGCCAGTTTCACCACGCAAGATTAATTTGGCGAGACGCCAACGGGCAACAAGCGCAAGCAGACCCAATCCCGCCAGAAGCATCGCGCAGGATTGTGGTTGCCGCCGAAGTGCAAACCTTTGCGCATTGGATGCCATTGCCGCTCGCGCGAGCTCCAGCGCACGTGGATCATTTTCGACACTCGGCCTGCAGTGCTTCCTCCACGATATCGATCGCCTGCCAGAGGTCACCTTCGTCGATATTGAGCGGCGGGGCGAGAACAAGAACATTGCCTTGCCCCACCTTGAACGACAGGCCGGCCGACAAACAACGGTAGAGCACGGCTTCCGCCAGATCGCCGCCCGTACGCCCGGCGTACTCGCGTAGCTCGATAGCCAGCAGCAAACCGGCACCGCGCACCTCGTCGACCGCACTACACGCATCAGCAAGGGCCTGCAAGCGGATCAACGCCTGCTCGCCGAGCTGTCGACTGCGCTCAATCAGCTGCTCACTTTCCAGCACATCGAGCGTGGCCAGCGCGGCGGCACACGCAACCGGATTTTTCTCATGCGTGTAGTGGCCGAGCGAGATATGCTGCCCGACATCAAACTCAGCCCGCGCGATCAGGGCCGCGAGCGGAAAGATTCCGCCGCCCAGCCCTTTCCCGATAACCAGCATGTCGGGCACGATGCCATAGCGTTCGATGGCGAACAGATATCCGGTACGGCCCAGGGCAATGGGTATTTCGTCAAGAATCAGCAACGCGCCATGACGGTCGCAGATCGCCCGCAGCCGGCGGTAGTAATCGTATGGCGGCACCTGCACGTCGGTACAGCGGATGGTTTCGACAACGACTGCGGCAACATCGCCCTCCATCTCGAGGCAATACTCGATGTAATCGACACAGCGCAGGGCACACTGCCCACCGCATCCGAACACGCAGTGTCGTGGATCGCAAGGCGGCACATGCTCGCTACCCGGCAACAGCGGCCCGATGCCACGGCGGAATACCGCCTCGCCGCCAATTGAGATCGCATCCAGCGACGCACCGTGGAAACTGTCCCACATCGACAGGGTTTTGTAGCGGCCGGTCATCAGTCGCGCCAGCTTCAGCGCCATGCCGATGGCGGCTGTCCCGCCTGGAGCAAACAGGAGCTTGTTGTTTCCACCGGGAGCGGCCATGCACAATCGGCGCGCCAACTCGACAGCGTGTTCGTTGGTGTATCGGCGCGGGCTGAACGGCAGACTGTCCAGGGTTCGCTTGATGGCTTCGATTACTTTCGGGTGCCCATGGCCGATCTGATGCAAGCTGTTGCCATGGAAATCCAGAATCCGGCGCCCTTCCAGATCGGTCAGCCACGCCCCGGATGCGGCTGACAACGCATTGAGACAGGGTGTGGACATTGACTGGTGCATAAACCAGCGGGCATCTTCGTCGAGCAACTGGCGCGTTTCCGGGCTGATGTTCCTGGACTGCCACGACTGACGGTGTTGGCCCAGATTGACATCGCCCTCGGCAGAATCCGTGTTCTTTTGCATGCTCAATATCCGGTTGTCAAGTTGAAGACTTCACGCAACGAAGCGCTGTTCGAGCATGCGCGCCTTACCGCCCATAGCATGCTGGTAAAGCGCCTCGGCACTCGCCAAGACATTGCCAGCGGCCAGGCAATCGACAATTGCGCTGTGCTCGTCGGCAAAGCGTGGAATGGCTCTCGGCACCAGCAGATTGCGCCGGCGGAAAAGCGCGAGCTGTTTGACCAAGCGGCTGTACACCTCGATCAGACTGCGATTCCCGGCATAGTCGATCACCCGATCATGAAACGCCAGGTTAAGGATGTGGAAGCGGTCCACATCCTCTCGGCTAACGACCTCCTGCATTTCGTCGGTCAAGACGCGGAGAGCCTTGACCTGCTCCGCCGAAATCCGGGTCGCAAGCAGGCGGCCCGCGGTCGCATCGAGCCCGGCTCTGACGTCGTAGATATCTGCTGCCTCGTCGAGCTCGATCTTGCGTACATAGGCGCCGCGATTCTTCTCCTGGCGGATCAGGCCGCATTCCTCCAGCCTCCGGAACGCCTCGCGCAAGGGACCGCGGGAGACACCAAAGCGATCGGCAATCGTCGCTTCATTGAGTTTGCTTCCCGGCATCAACTCCCCCGAGAGGATCCGTTTTTCAACGGCATCGGCCACCAGACTGGTCAGCGAGGCCCGCTGTACCAACGCCAGTGCAGCGTCAGTCGAATCTGCTACGGTTTCGGACACGAAACACCTCTCCCAAAAAATCCGATTCTATCCAATTGTTGATTGTGCATTGTCAACAATCTGTAATAAACAAAGCCTACGATGCTTGCAGCTTAGCGAATGGAGATTTCAGTTCAATGACACATCAACCGTCATCGCCCTGTCGCATTCGCTGATCAAACTGAGGCACGGCCTTACTGGCCGTCATCGATACCACCCACTGCAGGAGATTGCATGATGCGCATGAAATTTATCGCCAAGTATCTGGCTTTTGCCGGCATCGCCCTGGTCGCCGCCCTCCCCGCCCATGCCGAAAAAACGGTACTCAACGTCTATACCGCGCTCGAAACGGATCAACTCAAGGCTTACCAGGAAGGCTTTAACAAGGCTTACCCGGATATCGAACTCAAATGGACGCGTGACTCAACCGGAATTGTTACCGCCAAGATACTGGCCGAAAAAGCAAAGCCCGTTGCTGACGTAATCATGGGCGTGGCGGCTTCGAGCATGGTCGTTTTCGAACGCGAAGGACTGCTCCAGCCGTATGCGCCGGCCAACCTGAAAGGCATCACGTCGCGTTACCGGGCGACCAGCAATCCGCCGACCTGGGTGGGTATGAATATCTGGGGAGCAGCAATCTGCTACAACGTGGTTGAAATGCAGAAGCAAGGCCTGCCCAGGATCGAATCCTGGAAAGACCTGCTCAAACCCGAATTCAAGGGCAAGATCGTCATGCCCAACCCAGCCTCGTCCGGCACCGGATTTCTCGACGTCACCGCCTGGATGACCATGTTTGGCGAAAAAGGCGGCTGGGACTACATGGACAAGCTGCACGACAACATCGCGGTCTATACCCATTCCGGTTCGAAACCCTGCCGGATGGCCGGCGCCGGCGAGTTCCCTGTCGGCATTTCCTTCGAATATCGCGCCAACGCAACACGTAACCAGGGCGCACCGATCGATATCATTTATCCGAGCGAAGGCCTGGGCTGGGATATCGAGGCCATAGGCATTGTCAAGGGCACACCGAAGCTTGAGGCGGCGAAAAAACTGTCCGACTGGGCGGCGACCAAAGACGCCATGGAACTGTACGCGAAGAACTTTGCGATTGTCGCCATGCCGGGAATCGCTACCCGCCTGAAATATGTTCCGAACGACTACGAACAGCGCCTGGTCAAGGTCGACTTCAATCTAGTAGGCAAGAATCGCGACCTCGTGCTGGCCGAATGGCAGAAGCGCTACGCCGCCAAGTCCGAAGCTCCGGCAAAGTGACGGCATCACCAGCCGGCGGCGCTTGCCCCGGCTGTTTTCCTGATCGGGCGTTCTGTCCATGGCTCAGCTGAAAATCCAGCAACTCGTCAAACGCTTCGGCAATTTCGTTGCCCTCGACCACATCGAACTTGAGGTCGAGCGCGGCGAATTTGTCGTACTGCTGGGTCCGTCGGGCTGTGGCAAGACCACTCTGCTACGGGCAATTGGCGGCCTGGAAATCCAGGACGAAGGGAAAATATTCCAGGCTGGCATCGATATTTCCCGACTCCCGCCAGCACAACGCAACTACGGCATCGTCTTCCAGTCCTACGCCTTGTTTCCCAATCTTTCGGTTGCCGAAAACGTGGCCTACGGTCTGCACAACCGCAAGGCAGACCGCCAGATGACACACCAACGGGTTGAACAGATGCTGACCCTGGTCGGCCTGCCCGGTAGCCAGGAGAAATTTCCCGCACAATTGTCCGGCGGCCAGCAGCAGCGTGTCGCGCTGGCTCGGGCACTGGCCACCTCACCCGAACTGCTCTTGCTCGACGAACCGCTTTCTGCTCTCGACGCCATCGAACGGCAGCGTCTTCGATCTGAAATACGCAGCCTGCAAACCCGGCTCGGCGTAACCACCATCATGGTGACCCATGACCAGGAGGAAGCACTGGCCATGGCTGACCGCATCGTTGTCATGAATCTCGGCAAGATCCAGCAGATCGGAACGCCAAAGGCCGTCTATAGGCGCCCGGAGAATGACTTTGTCGCCGACTTCATCGGGCGCGCCAATGTTCTGCGAGGCACCGTGCTGGAAGGGCAGTGCATCGAAATCGGCCAGATCCGTTTGCGCTATAGAGGGACAGAGGCGTGCGGAACGAACGTCCGCTTCCACATTCGCCCAGAGGAAATCAGGCTCCTCAGCACGCTTGATCGCAGCGAAAACAGCTTTTACGCTCAAGTAGTGAAAACTGAATACCTTGGCGCTTATTCACTCTACACACTGGTGCCGCAAGGGGCTAGCGGCAGCGAACTGGTTGCTCAGTACGCGACCAACTACCTCAACGGCTGGCGGATTGTTCCGGGCGCCACCTTGCGTTTGTGCATCCCGCCGGAAGCCATCCGTCCTATTCACGAGACGCCGTGATGCTGTCGTCAACGACCCTTCCAACTCGTCGGCAGATGCCCCAGCGTTTGCTGTTCGGAAAAACGCTGGACGACTACCTGCCCACCATCCTGCTGCTGATTGCCGCCGGGGCTCTGTCAGTCTTTCTTCTGCTGCCACTCGGCACCATTCTGCTCGGGAGTTTTCGTGCCGAAGATGGAAGCATTACCCTCAGTCGATTTGCCGAGTATTTCGCAAGCGCCGGGACGACGACCGCGATATGGAACACCGTGTGGATCAGCGCGCTGGTCACGGCAATCACGTTGCCGCTGGCTTTTTTCTACGCCTATGCCATCCAGCGCAGTTGCATGCCGCTACGCGGCTTTTTCCGCTTGATCGGCATGTCGCCACTGCTCGGCCCCTCACTGGTCGGGGCCATTTCCTTCATTCAGTGGTTCGGCACCCAGGGCGTGCTGAACGCCTGGCTGGGCGGACACAGCGTCTATGGACCGATCGGCATTGTCATTTCTTCGGTCTATGCCAGCTTTCCCCACGCCTTCATGATCCTGCTGGTGGCACTGGCGAGTGCCGACGGACGGCTTTACGAAGCCGCCGATGCGCTAGCGACTTCGCGCTGGCGCAAATTCACGACCATCACGCTGCCGGGTGCAAAGTACGGCCTGATCAGCGCGGCCATGGTGGTTTTTTCGTACACGGTCAGCGATTTCAGCATCCCCAAGGTTATTGGCGGCAACTTCCAGGTACTCGCCATGGAGATCTACGTTCAGGTGGTCGGCCAGCAGAACTTCAACCGCGGCGCGGTGATCGCCCTGCTGCTCCTGCTGCCCGTTCTGCTCGCTTTCCTCATTGACTGGCGGGTACAACGTCGGCAACAGGCCAGCCTGACCGCGCGCGCCGTCCCCTATGCACCACGCCGGAGCCTCCGGCGCGATGGCTTGCTGTTCGTCTATTGCGCCGGTCTCGCCATCATCTTGCTCAGCGTCCTCGGCATGACCGCCTTCACTTCCCTCGTCCGCTTCTGGCCCTACAACCTGGAACTCTCCCTCGATCACTATACCTTTGGCCTAGGTGAAGCCGGGGTCCTCGATGCCTACCTCAACAGCCTGAGCATCGCCGGACTGACCGCTCTTTTCGGCACCCCATTCATCTTCGTCTGCGCCTACCTGCTGGAAAAATGCCGGAGTGGTACAGGCTGGCTGCAGACCGTGGTTCAGGCTATGGCTACCTTGCCGATGGGGGTGCCGGGAATGGTTCTCGGTATCGGCTACATCCTGTTTTTCAATCACCCGCTGAACCCGTTGAACGGCCTGTATCACACGCTGGCCATCATGGTGATCGCCAATGTGGTGCACTACTACACCTCCTGCCATCTCACCTCGCTCACCGCCCTGAAGAGTATCGACCGCGAATTCGAGGCCGTCTCGGCCTCACTCAAGGTGCCTCGCTTCGTAACCTTCTGGCGCGTCACCCTGCCGCTCTGTCTGCCCGCCGTGCTCGACATCGCCCGCTACCTCTTCATCAGCGCGATGACGACTGTCTCGGCCCTGGTGTTTCTCTATTCGCCGCAGACCATCCCGGCCTCGGTATCCATCCTCAACCTTGATGAAGCAGGAGAAATGGGCCCGGCCACCGCCATGGCGACACTGATCGTGTTGACTTCGGTCCTGGTCAGTCTGGCTTACTCGCTGCTGACTCACGTCCTTTTCAAACGCTACCAGGCCTGGCGCCATGTCGGGCGATGAAACCCGGAGAAAAAATGTATTCAATAGATCGCGATCCCCTGCTGCTGACCCCAGGCCCGTTAACCACCTCCCTGCGCACCAAGGAGGCCATGTTGCACGACTGGGGCTCATGGGACAGCGCCTTCAACCAGATCACCCTTGAAGTCTGCCAGCAACTCGTGGGCATCGTGCACGGCGAGGACACCCACGTCTGTGTTCCGCTGCAGGGCTCCGGCACGTTTTCCGTCGAAGCGGCACTCGGCACGCTGGTTCCAAAACAGGGCAAGGTGCTGGTACCAAACAATGGCGCCTACTGCGCACGTCTCCTTAAAATTCTCGGCTATCTTGGACGGGCTACCGTCGAATTGCCCATTCCCGAGGATCAACCCGCTTCGCCTCAAGACATCGAAGCCGCTCTGGTGGCCGATCCGGGCATAACGCACGTCGCCCAGGTGCATTGCGAAACCGGCACCGGCATCCTCAATCCACTGCCGGAAATCGCGGCGGTCGTGGCGCGGCAAGGGCGACGCTTGATTGTCGATGCCATGAGTACGCTGGCAGCCATCGGCATCGATGCCCGCAGTACGCCTTTTGACGCCCTCATCGCCGCTTCCGGCAAGTGCCTGGAAGGTGTGCCGGGGATGGGTTTCGTCATCGCCCGGCGCACGGCGCTTGAGCAAAGTGCCGGCAACTGCCATTCGCTGGCCATGGATCTGTATGATCAATGGGTCTACATGCAAAGGACCACGCAATGGCGATTCACTCCGCCTACCCACGTGGTCGTCGCACTGCATTCCGCCCTGGAGCAATACCGTGAAGAAGGTGGTCTGGCGGCGCGCTCCATCCGCTATGCGAACAACTGTCGAGCCCTGATCGACGGCATGGGTCGTCTGGGCCTCAAGCCTTTTCTGCGGTCTGAGGTGCAAGCACCGATCATCGTCACGTTCCACGCCCCCACCGACGCCAACTACAACTTCAAGTCCTGCTATGAACACGTCCGCGACAAAGGCTTCATCCTGTATCCGGGCAAGCTGACCCAGGTTGAAACCTTCCGCATTGGCTGCATTGGCGCACTCGACACCAACGATATGCGTAAAGTGGTCGATGCGGTCGCGGCAACGTTCAAAGAGATGGGTATTGCGGTCAATCAATGAAATCAGGCGATTTTCAGTAAATGGGTCGTGACATCCTGATCATCGGTGGCGGAATCTTCGGTACCGCCATCGCCTACGCGCTGGGCCGGCGCGGCCTCGGCGAACGCGTGCTGCTGCTCGAACGGCAGCAACTGGCCGGCGGGGCGACCAGCCGTGCCGCCGCGCTCGTGACTCTGGTTCGCGACAAGCGGCACTTTATCCCGCTGGTTCAGGAAACCTACCGCGCCATCGAAACCTTGCAGGCCGATTTTGCCGAAGATGTCGGTCTGCGCCAGATCGGCGCACTGCATGTGGCCAGCGCCTCGGGTGGCAAAGCTTTGCTGCACCTGGCCGAAAGCTGCAATGAATCCGGGATCACCAGCGAGCACCTGTCAGCGGCAGACGCGGCGCAACGCGCGCCCTGGCTGAACCCGGCGGCCGTCGATACGGCAGTCTTTTTCCTGCAGGAAGCCTACGTCGAACCCTATCTGCTGTGTACGGCCTACGCCCGTGCGGCAGTGAAGATGGGAGCAAAACTCTGGCCTGGCGCGGATGTGCGACATATCCGGAATGAGGGAAACCGGGTAGGCGGCGTTGAACTCGCCACCGGTGAAATCCTGCCAGCGGCCATCGTGATCACCGCCGCCGGTGCCTGGGGCGGCCTATTGTGCGCCGAACTTGGCTTGCCCTTGCCGATGGCACCCGTGCGCAGCCAGTACTGGATCACCGACACGAATGCCCTGTTTCCACGCCACGGTTCAATCGTTCTGCTGCCGGAAATCCGCGCCTATGCCCGACCCGAACTGGGCGCCCTGCTCTTCGGTATACGGGAAAGCCGGGCGGTCGTGGCGGATCCCCGCCAACTGCCGGAAGACCTCGCCGGATTTGTCTTTGACGCTGAAGACCCGGAGGGTTGGGACAATCTGGCGGAGGGTGCAGATGACCTGCGCCGATTCTTTCCAGCCATCGACCGGATCGGCATCGCGCATTACATCACCGGTCCGTCGAATTACACCCCCGATGGCAATCTGGTTGTTGGTGCTGTTGAGCACCTGCCCGGACTGTTTGTCGCCGCCGGCTGCAACGGTGCGGGTATTGCCGTATCCGGCGGTGTTGGCCGCGTGATCGCCGAACTGGTTGCTGATCAGTTTCCATTCGTCGATCCCACACCGCACAAGCCGGAGCGATACGGTCGTTTCGATCCATTTGCCCCCGATTTTGTCCGCCAATGCGCAGAAGCCCGGTCACGTAAAACATCGGGCTAGTCAGTTCACAGAATTCAACCCGTTTTTGGAGACACACACATGCATTCAAGTGTTGAAGCGATCATTTTCGACTGGGCCGGCACCACGGTGGATTTCGGCTCCTTCGCCCCGACTCAGATCTTCGTCGACGCTTTCCGCGGCGCCTACGGTTTCGATCTCTCGATGGAAGAAGCCCGGCGTCCGATGGGTTTGGGCAAATGGCAGCACATCGAGGCACTCGGCCATGACCCCGAGGTCGATGCGCGCTGGCGCGCCCGTTTCGGCAAGCCGATGAATGTCGAGGACATCGACACGCTCTACCGCACCTTCCTGCCTTTGCAGGTTGAACGCGTCGGGCTATATGCCGATCTAATTCCCGGCACCGCGGAAACCGTTGCCGAATTGCGTCGGCGCGGCATCAAGATCGGCTCGACGACGGGTTATCCGCGTGTGGTGATGGAAACACTGATGCGCTCGGCTGAGGAGAAGGGTTACCGGCCGGACTGCACCGTATGCTCGGATGATCTGGCTGCCGGCTCCCGCCCCGGACCGTGGATGGCGCTACAGTGCGTGCTCGACCTGAAAATTGGCAATGTGGCGCATTGCATCAAGGTCGATGACACACTCCCTGGTATCGAGGAAGGGCGCAATGCCGGGATGTGGACGGTAGGGCTCGCGCTTTCGGG
>JANNNT010000595.1:0-1925 GCA_031398685.1 Rhodocyclaceae bacterium
GCCCCGGACGCAGGTTCGCCGGTTAGCGCCTCCGCCACGCTGATCTGCACCGTTGGCAAGAAGGACGTGGCCATCAGGAACTGCCGGACCTCTTCGGGCACCTGCTCGAAGATTTGCGCTGCGAAGTAGTCAAAAATGGCATCGCGTCCGGCCGGCACTTCGGGAAGCGGTTTGTCGTTTTTGCGGTATCCCTCGAGGATGAGCGTCAGCCCCGCCGCCCAGCCGCCGCTTTGCTGGTGCAGCCGTTCGATCTCCTCAGGCCTGCCGACCGGACCTTTAGCCTCCACGATCTGACGCGTTTCTTCGAATGTGAGCTGCAGATCGTCCCAATCCACTAGCTGAACGTTTTCGTTTGCGATAAGCCTGGCATAGCAATCAGGGGGATCGCGACGGCTGATGGCAATGAGCGTGATGCCTACCGGCACATCTTCCGCCGCCTGCGCAATCAATCGATGAAAGGTCTTCTCGCCGGAGATTTCCTGATGGTTATCCAATACCAGCACCGCTCCGTCCAGCAACCGCGAGAACAGTTCCCGGAAGAAACGGCGGGAAAAGCCTTCTACGTCGTGCAGATATTCCGGCGTCAGTGCGGGCAGAGGCCGCTGCCCTTTGCGAGTAAAAGGTCTGGCCGCTTCACCGAGATAATAGAAAAAGGTAGCAAGTTCGGCATCGCCAGGATCGACCTGGTACCAGATGCTCTTGATGCCTCTCGCATCCAGCCAGCTCGCAACCAGGGTGGTCTTGCCCGCCCCCGGAGGGCCGACCACACAGATGGCGGGTTTATGGCTGCGAGCTTCATCGAGCAATGCAAACAGACGCTCACGCGCCACCGCTTTGTGCAGGCGCGGACGCGTGAGCTTGGCAAGTTGTGGTCGATGTTCAGTTGGCATTCCCCCTCCCAAGAGGATGCCGATGACCCCTCTTATTCTACGCCGAGCGTTTTCTTTTTCTGTTTCTTAAACGGTTGAAGGGGTACCTTGCCACCGGCCACGATTGCCCACAGCCCCGCCGCGTTGGTAAACGGATGACGGATCCCGGTTTCGACGATCTCCACCACCCCGTTTACCCGATTTCCGATCCTCGCGGTGCCGAGCACCCGAACGACGAACGTTCGCAATTCGCCCACAGACCGCTTTCGTGGAGCAATGGGGAAAGCGACTAACGCATCTTCCAGCTCCCCCACTCATGGGTGCACACGGCGATCTGCCCAGCCGGTTGCGGTGCATCGGTGACAGGCATAAAGTTGCTGGTGTTGATCATCCCGTTGTACTTGCCGGTTCCGCCGACCACCCCCCACATACCGTTTTCCTTGTTCTTGCGGCTGAATACGCCGAAGAACTTGTCGCCCGAAGCATCGGTGTACTCGCACGAGCCGATCTCGTTGTACTCGCCATTGACTAACGTCCAGGCACCGTTACAAACAGATGACGTGTTCTGAAAAAGCCCACTTGCTACAGGGCTTACGCCGCTAACCGTGTAGGAGCCTCCCATCTGATCTTTGGAGTGGACGATCATGTGGTGCGGCCCATTGAAGCATTCATTCTGATCGTATTTACCTTCCTTCGCTAACTCGGCGCCAACAGCGCTCGCGCCGATGATACAAAGAGATCCCCCGATAAGCCCTGCCGATACGCGGTTCATAGTTTCGCTCTCCTATTTTCATTGACGGGTCGAACGATTCGCGGCCGGGTGTTCTCTCCGGCCCCAATGCCGCAAACGGAGGTGCCCGAGGGCCCCATCTGTTCTGCGTCCGTTGGAGAGGTTGCGACGAGACCGGGTACTGTTAAGTTACCGAATCGAGATCCGGTGACAGTCTTGCAATCTGCCCTTCGCTACGCCTGCTGCACGGAGCGGAACAGTGCCTCGCTTTCGCGGGAGGGTGCAATGCCAAGGGTGACGGATAGAATCTGGCGAAGGCGACGGTA
>JANNNT010000512.1:0-3294 GCA_031398685.1 Rhodocyclaceae bacterium
GCCCGTGAATCGAACGGTCGACATGCGACTCGGCGGCGAAATTGACCACCGCCCGCGGCTGGTGCACAGCCAGCAGTTGGCTGAGCAAGGCGAAATCACCAATGTCACCCTGCACAAAGACATGTCGCTCATCGTCCTGCAGGCTGACCAGATTTTCCAGATTGCCGGCGTAGGTCAGCTTGTCAAGGTTGATGATCCGTTCATCCGACTGGCCCAGCCAGTCGAGTACAAAATTGCTGCCGATGAAACCGGCTCCGCCGGTAACGAGAATGCTCATGCTGTGCTCCGAAGGTTGATGACGGGATTGTCCCAAATTTGTTCTGCTCGCGCGCAAAGCGGGGTGATCCGTTTCGACTATTGCGCGCGACGGGTCGTGTGAACTAGCCCCGCGCATCCCCCCAGCGCAACTTGCAACGGTCATCACCGACGTAGGTGGTGTTGCCCGCTCTATCCACGCAATAGCGCGGAGAAACGATCATTTCCGAAAACTCCATCGCTTCGCCGACGCGGGTGTATTCAAACAGTACGCTGCGAACGACCTTGGCTCCTTGGCGTAGGTGACTGCCATGGCCGATCCAGGCCGGGCCGATCACCGAGCAGCCGGGTTCGATCCGCACGCTGGAACCGATATACACCGGTCCCACGATTTTTGAACTTTCCCAGCTGATCGAGGTATTGAGCCCGACCCAGATGCCGGGCTGGATCACCTTGCCGGGTATGCTCATCTCCGCCACTTCGCCGCGCAGCACGCGCTGCAGTACAGACCAGTAGTCCGTCACCCGGCCGATATCGATCCAGTTGAAGAAGCGGTTCTGCACGTAGAACGGCAAAGCCTTCTCGGCCAACAGGGGGAACAGCTGGCTGCCGATGTCGAACACAACATCCGAGGGCACCAGGTCCAGGACCTCGGGCTCGAAAATATAGATGCCGGTACTGGCCAGGTTGGATTTGGCCTCCGCCGGGCTGGGTTTTTCCTGGAAGGACAGCACTTTGCCCTCGCCGTCAGCCACCACGATCCCGTAATTCTGCACCTGGTCTTTCGGCACTTCCAGTGCCACCACGCTGGCCAGCGCACCCTTGCTGCGGTGCTCGAACAGCGCCGCGCCAATATCCAGGTCGATGATCGAATCGCCGCAGATCACCAGCGTCGTTTCATCAAAAAAGCCGCTGAAATCCTGTATGGCCTTCATGCCACCCGCCGACCCTTTGGGCCGGGGCAGGATATCCCCGTGATCGTACACCCCTTCAAAGGAGTACCCGATATTCACCCCCCAGCGGCGGCCATCACCGAAATACTCCTCAATTTTCTTGTGGTAGTACGCCACGTTAACCATGATCTCCGTGACCCCATGCCGCGCCAGGTGCTCGATCAGGTATTCCATGACCGGCTTGCCCAGAATGGGCACCATCGGTTTCGGCAAGTCCTTGGTCAGCGGGCGAACCCGGGTGCCCTGGCCAGCGGCCAGAATCATTGCTTTTGCCATTTTATAGTCCCCAAAAAATTGTTAAAAACTAGCGCCCGATCGCGAAATACTCGAAGCCCTGGTCGCGGACGAATTTCGGGTCGTAGAGATTGCGTCCATCGAAAATTACCGGAGATTTGAGGCTCTTTTTGATGGAGGCGAAATCGGGGCTGCGGAATTCTTTCCACTCGGTCACGATGACCAGGGCCTCGGCGCCTTCCAGAGCGGTCGTCTGGTTCTCGGCGTAGCTCAGATTCGGCTGGTCGGGGAAGCAGTGTCGGGCCTCGTCCATGGCCTCCGGGTCGTAGGCTGTAACGGTGGCGCCAGCGGCCAGCAGATCCTTGATCACCTCGCAGCTGGTGGCCTCGCGCATGTCGTCGGTGTTGGCCTTGAAGGCCAGACCCCACACGGCAAAGTGCCGGCCCTTGAGGTCGGCACCAAAGCGTGCCTTGACCTTTTTGCCCAGTACGTGTTTTTGCGCGTCGTTGGCCGCTGCCACGGCGCTGAGTACCTTCAGGTCGATGCCCGCATCGTCAGCCGCCGTCTTGATCAGCGCCTTTACATCCTTGGGGAAGCACGAGCCGCCATAGCCGGCCCCGGCATAGAGGAAGTCGTAGCCGATGCGCGGGTCGCTGCCAATGCCCTTGCGCACGTTTTCGATGTCGGCGCCCAGTTTTTCGGCCAGATTGGCCAGCTCGTTCATGAAGCTGATGCGCGTGGCCAGCATGGCGTTGGCGGCGTATTTGGTGAGTTCGGCGCTGCGAATGTCCATTATGATCAGGCGGTCGTGATTGCGCTGGAAGGGCGCATACAACGCCCGCATGTTGAGCGCGGCCTGTTCGTCGTCGCAACCCACCACAATGCGGTCGGGCTTCATGAAGTCTTCAATCGCCGCGCCTTCCTTGAGGAACTCGGGGTTGGAAACGACGCTGAACGGCGTATTCACACCGCGCTTTCTGAGTTCGTCGTCCACCGCCGCCTTTACCGCATCGGCGGTGCCCACCGGCACCGTGCTCTTGTCCACGATCACCTTGTAGTCGGTCATGTATTTGCCGATGTTGCGCGCTGCAGCCGTTACGTACTTCATGTCGGCCGATCCGTCTTCGTCGGGCGGGGTCCCCACGGCAATGAACATGATGGTGCCAAAGTGGGCGGCCTTCTCCATATCGGTGGTGAAGTGCAGGCGCCCGGCGCTTACGTTGCGGCGCACCATCTCCTGCAGGCCGGGTTCGAAAATCGGTATGCCGCCTTCTTCAAGTATCTTGATCTTGGCCGGGTCTACATCCAGACACAACACATCGTTGCCCACTTCGGCCAGGCACGCGCCGGACACCAGGCCAACGTAGCCCGTGCCAATAACGGTTATTTTCATGATAACGCCCTATTAATCCGTAACAAACAAGATGCAAACATACTGCACGCCGGCGCCAAAAACTAGCCCCGCGCATCACCCCAGCGCAACTTGCAACGGTCATCGCCGACGTAGGTGGTGTTGCCCGCTCGATCGACGCAATAGCGCGGAGAAACGATGATCTCCGTGACCCCATGCCGTGCCAGGTGCTCGATCAGGTATTCCATGACCGGCTTGCCCAGAATGGGCACCATCGGTTTCGGCAAGTCCTTGGTCAGCGGGCGAACCCGGGTGCCCTGGCCAGCCGCCAGAATTATTGCTTTTGCCATTTGTCGTCTCTAATAAATCCGGCTATTGGCCAACCGCAAACTCGTGAACAACGGTCGCATCACGTTTCGCTTTCATGCGCAGCAAGCACTCCTGCACCAGCAACTCGGCTCTTTCCTGACTTGCGGCCTCGGCATAGCAGCGTAATTCCGG
>JANNNT010000635.1:0-1502 GCA_031398685.1 Rhodocyclaceae bacterium
CGGTCTTGCCACCAGGCATGACCAGATTGATTTCGGAGTTGACCGGTCCGTTGAAGATGCGTGTCACTTCGCCCCACAGGTGGTTGCGGGCGGACGTTTTCACATTGGGGTCGGTGAGCAGCAGGACGGAAGACGATTTCACCAGGGCATTCACCTCCATGCCCATTTGCAGCCCCAGGTTTTCCGCCGATTCCTGTGTGATGACGGCGATCAGTTCATTCTCGGCGTCAAGGCGCAGCCGCACCTCAAAATCAACATCGCCTTCACGCAGGCCGATGATGGTTCCGGCAAACTGGTTGCGAGCGCTGGTTTTCATCGACATGCGCTTCAGGAGTTGACGGAATTGCTTGAAATCCCCGCTCTGCTCGCTGTTCATGCTCATTGCCATGCGGTCCAGCGCGGCCTGGTATTCAGATTCCAGGGCCCGGTAGAGCACGACCACCTTGCGCCCGTAATCGGTCAGCAAGGTGCCCCCGCCATGGCGCCCGCCGGTTGAGCGGATCACCAGGGCATGGTCGGCCAGGTTGTTCATGGCGTCTATGGCATCCCAGGCCGCCTTGTACGAGAGTGGGACGGCTTTCGCCGCCTGCGAGATGGAGCCGTGGACTTCGATCGCTTCAAGAAGACGGATGCGGGTGTCGCCGAGAAAGGTGCCGAATTCGGTATCAACCTGAAGTTTGCCGCGCAGGCGATGTAGGTTTTGTTCCATAGTTAACGCAATCTTGTAAGGTATATAACGATAGCTACAAAAAGGTCGATTTGAGACACGTGGCCCGAAAACATCACGAGTTTTAGGGTTGCAATCGTACCGCGGGGCATCCTAAAATTATAGAAGCTTACGGTTTTGGCTATATAAGAAAAGATATAGCGAAAATCATGCCAGTTATCTTTCCATTTCAAGGAGAACAAGATGAAAGTCAGTGCACGCAATGTTTTCAAGGGCAGGATTACGGCCCTTGTCGATGGCGCCGTGAATGCGGAAGTCGAACTCACCACGGCCAGCGGCGACAAAATCATCGCCATCGTCACCGAGGGCAGCGTCAAGTCTCTGGGCCTCACCATCGGCGCGCAAGCCGTCGCCTATGTCAAGGCACCCTGGGTCATGGTGCTGACCGGCGATACCAATGTCCGTTTTTCCGCCCGCAACCAATTCGCCGGCAAGGTGACGAGCGTGAGCAAAGGCGCCATCAATGCCGAGGTCGGGCTGCATTCGTTGGCAAGTCCGCTCGACATCAAGGGCAAGCTCGACTGGCAGGGCGAGCCGGTGCGCATCGAGGCCCGCCTGCTGACGCTGAAAGCGGTGCTTGATGGCCGCCCGGGCAAGCTCACGGCCTCCATCTCCGGCAAGCCGGGCGAGGCGAGCTACGATGGCACGCTGACGCAGCGCGGTACGCTCGAGCTCGACGGCAAACTGTCGGCGAAGGCAGATAGCGTGCGGCAGCTGGCGTACTGGCTGGGGAGCGAGCTGCCTCATTCGGATGGCTTCGGTCCGGCCTCGCTCG
>JANNNT010000524.1:0-5237 GCA_031398685.1 Rhodocyclaceae bacterium
GGATGAAATCGTGAATCCAGCCAACTTGAAGATCATCTGCAAGGTCAATGGCAAGGTGATGCAGGATAGTTCTACCGCCGAGATGCTGTTCCCAGTTGATTACCTGATTGCCTATCTCAGCCAGTTCATGCAACTGATGCCCGGGGATGTGATCACTACCGGAACACCGGCCCGGACGATGGCCTCGTCGCCCAAGCTTGTGCCCGAGGATGTGGTGGAAATCAGTATTGTCGGACTTGGGGAGCGCTGCCAGATTGTGCAGGACTGCAAAAAAGCTAGTGAATGACCGCAGTGAAGAAGAAAATTCAGTGGCGGTTCATGGTGACCAGTTTCCATTGGCATTTTAAGCCCGAACGACCGTTGACGGTTGGACACCTGTCGTCGATGTGAGAATTGGGGTTGGGCAACGGGAACGGCTGCTCCCGAATTCACGGAATGGGTGGCGAGCGGCAGCTTCCATTTTAATCACCGACAGGTTCGGGTCGAGTGTAGCCAGATGCCTAGAGTTCAAGTTGTCGGTTGGGGTTTATAATCCGGCACTTCATTTCTTTGTCACTTGCAACTCTCGGCGCCCGTTCTTGTTTGGATCGTCTGGATTGCCGGCTCTCCCCCTACTCCAGGATCCTGATGCCACTCGCCATCGTCCACAGTCGTGGTTTAGACGGACTTTCCGCCCCGGAAGTCGCAGTTGAAGTGCATCTGACGGGCGGATTGCCAAATGTCACGCTGGTTGGCTTGCCGGATACGGAGGTCAAGGAGGCGCGCGATCGGGTACGTGCGGCGCTGCAGAATTCCGGCTTTGAATTCCCGAGCAAACGCATCACCGTCAATCTCACGCCAGCCGACCTACCCAAGGAATCGGGACGCTTCGACCTGCCCATCGCGCTTGGCATCCTAGCCGCTTCCGGACAGATTCCAGGCAAAGCGCTGAATGATTACGAGTTTGCCGGCGAGCTCTCACTCTCCGGCCACTTGCGGCCGATTCGTGGCGCCCTGGCCATGGTGCTTGCGGCGGGTAGTCGCGGTCGCTGTTTCGTGCTGCCCGAAACCAGCGCACGCGAAGCGGCACTGGCGCGCGAGGTGCGCGTACTGACGGCCACGACCCTGCTTGAAGTGTGCGCTCACCTGAGCGGCCAGGGCGAACTCAGCGAATGCGTGGCCTCTCCCGATATCGACGACGGCGCCGATGCCTATCCCGACCTCGCTGATGTGCGCGGGCAGACGCAGGCCAAGCGCGCGCTCGAGATTGCTGCCGCAGGCGGGCATTCGCTCTTGCTCGCCGGCCCTCCCGGTACCGGCAAGTCGATGCTGGCTACCCGGCTGCCCGGTTTGCTGCCCCCGATGACACAGGAGGCGGCGTTGGAATCGGCGGCCGTGCTTTCGCTGGCCGGGCAGTTCAGGCCCGAAAACTTTGGCCGACACCCTTATCGCGCGCCGCATCATACGGCGTCTTCCGCCGCACTCGTTGGCGGCGGAAGCGTGCCGCGTCCCGGCGAGATTTCATTGGCGCATCAAGGCGTTCTCTTCCTTGATGAGTTGCCCGAATTTGACCGCAGGGTGCTCGAAGCGCTGCGCGAGCCGCTTGAAAGCGGTCGCATTCACATCTCGCGCGCAGCGCGGCAGGCTGAATTCCCGGCACAGTTTCAACTCATTGCGGCGATGAACCCCTGTCCTTGCGGTTATCACGGCGACGCCAGCGGAAAGTGCCGATGCACGCCCGATCAGGTGGCGCGCTACCGCAGCAAGCTGTCCGGCCCCTTGCTCGACCGCATCGATCTGCAAATCGAGGTCCCCGCGCTGCCGGCCGAAGCGCTGCAAAAAGTAGCGGATGGCGAATCGTCGGCCACCGTTCGCGCCCGCATCACGCTGGCGCGCGAGCGGCAGCAGGCGCGCCAGGGCAAAGCGAACGCTCGCCTGACGACGAAGGAAATCGACCGCTATTGCCAACCCGATGCCGCTGGTGCCGCGCTGCTCAAACAGGCGATGACCCGTCTCAATCTCTCGGCACGGGCTTACCATCGCGTGCTCAGGGTCGCCCGCAGCATCGCCGATCTGACGGGCAGCGAGGCCATTGCTCCACAACATATCGCTGAAGCCGTGCAGTATCGCCGCTTTGCCAAGGACTGATTTGCCTGAGATAAAAACCCCGCCGCCACGCGGCATCGCCATGCTGCTGGCCGCACTTTCCGCGCTTGGCCCGTTCTCGATCGACACCTACCTGCCGTCGTTCCACGACATCGGCGAGAGCCTGAGTGCCACGCCGATCGAGGTGCAGCAGACGCTTACGGCGTACATGCTGCCCTTTGCCCTCATGGCGCTGTGGCACGGCGCCATTTCCGACGCGCTCGGACGGCGCAGGGTCATTCTCGTCAGTCTGGCTCTGTTCGGTCTGGCCTCGATCGGCTGCGTTTTTGCCACGCGCATCGAGCATCTGTGGATACTGCGTGCGCTGCAGGGCATGTCGGCCGGCGCCGGCATCGTCATCAGCCGCGCCATCGTACGTGACATCTTTGACGGCCCGGAGGCACATCGGCTGATGTCGCAGATCACCATGATGTTTGCCCTGGCCCCGGCCATTGCGCCGATGATCGGAGGGCAACTGCAGACGTGGTTCGGCTGGCGGTCGGTATTCGCCTTTATGGTATTGATGACCTTCGCCATCTGGTTTGCGTGCTGGCGCCTGCTGCCCGAGACGCTCCCCCCGGAACGCCGCCAGCCGTTGCACGGCGGCTATCTGGCACGCACCTACTGGAAGGTGCTGACCTCGCCGGCCTTTCTCTTTGCCTGCGGCGGGCTGGCCTTCAACTTCGCCGGTTTTTTCATCTATGTAATGTCGGCGCCCGTCTTCCTGATGCGCCATCTCGGCGTATCCGAGACGGGATTTCTCTGGCTTTTTGGTCCGGCCATGGTTGGTCTGCTCACCGGCTCCTGGTTTTCCGGGCGGCTCGCCGGAAAGCTCTCGCTCAAGCAAACGGTTATTCGCGGCTACACGATCATGGGCATGGCAGCGCTGCTCAACATCGGACTCAATCTCTGGTTTCCGCCCGGTTTGCCGTGGAGTGTGGCGCCGATCTTCGTCTACACCTTCGGCATGTCGCTGGCGATGCCCTGCCTGACACTGATGGCGCTCGAGCCATTCCCCAACCAGCGGGGGCTGGCGGCGTCCTGCCAGATGTTCCTGCAATCCATTTTCAACTCGCTGGTAGCCGGCATGATCGCCCCGGCGCTCTGGGGCTCGACGCGCACACTGGCCTTTGGTATGGGCACCCTGATGCTGCTCGGCGCGACCTCGGCGTGGGTGCACAACCGACTGACTATCCACCAAAAAATCTGAAAAGTGTTGCCGCACGTCGGATTGAGACCGGTGGTCGCCTCGACCCCGGCGCGGCTTGCTGTCCGAGTTTGCGGTCAGGAACCGGCTTTGGCGTCGCCGGCGTTGGTGGCTGCGTTCAGGCTAATTGGCTTTGACGCCCCAGCCAGGCGGGAAAATATTCAGTCGATTTGCTTTCGCTTGACCGGGTGCGGCTTGAAGGCTGGATGTCGTCGCGCACTGGCTTTCTGGTTTTATGGGTGGATTCTCCGGCACCAAGCCAGGCCAGGAAGAACATCGCCATCGGGCCGACGAGGACCAGAAGACCGCTGGCGTTAAACACGGCGCCACCCTCACCCATAAGTGCCGTAATAAACGCCATCCCGATGACAATGAACAGCATCGCGAGGAGAACGGACGACACGAAACGTTTTTCGAGTCCAGGATAGGGCGCGGCATAAGCGGCGGTTGAGTTCATGTTAGTTGTCATTTCTTCAAAGTTGATCAATGGTGCATCCAAGTGAGATCGATTCTCACCTGAAGAAACGGATCTTATCGGCTACCGACTAATGAGTCTGTTGCACCTTTGCCTTGATTGTGTAACCGGGTGTGACGCTGAAGCACCCCCCGAGCCCCGACTCAACGGCATTTCAGCGGATTGCGGGGCGCATCGAAAGTGCGCCTCCGGAATAGACAGGCGGCTGATTTCCAGGAAAATCAGCCCGCGCCGCCGGGATACAAACAGATACATTCTGTTGCAAAACGCTGCTTGAACCGACGGCCCTTCTTCACCTATCTTCGAGCGGTGTCATTGGTTGAAAGTATCGGCCGGGTTTGTTCAGCCACAAGTAGTCCTTCCGAATCGATTGACATTAATCATTTGTGTGGTTTTGCTTGAATCGGTATGACCCAAGGGTACTGAAGACTCATGTCCCGTTGCGCCCAAGTTTGTGGCCTCAGTGATAAACGGACGTTAATACCGCGCGTTGTTTTGCCGTTCTACTGAGCCTCAAATCCCGTACACCCCTTAGTGCCGGACTCGAAAATGATAGTAAATACACACACAATCAAAGCCACTCGCTCCGTTCACATGATCTCGAATTCTCATGCGGATGCCGAAGAACGCAGCGAAATTCTGGCCCTCATGAAGTTCACCCGACGGGGCATGTGTGCCCTGGAGATCTCTGAGGCCAACTTTCTGCCCATTCAGAAGGCTTTGTCGCATCTTCAGGAACTGATGGCGAGCGGGAACATCGTGCGTGTAGTCAAGGACGGCATGCTCTTGCACGAGCTTGCTTGACCGACTTGATGCGGATCGGATTCCCGGCCACTCTGAGCGCCCATTCGCCATCACCCGCGTGAGAGTGGGTGATGGGGCAGAACTGAAGCCTACTTCCCTTCGTAGCTCGACAGCGTTACGCCGGCGTGAGCCAGGAATTCGCGGATCTGCTTGATTTCCGGCTTGCCACAGGTCGAGCTGTTGTGTGGATGGTGCAGAAAAACCTCGACCTTGTTCAAGACGATCCGGAAGCGGGCGCCATGAGCTGATTCAACGCTCGCACCCAGATGCACGAGCAGGGATTCGATCTCGCGCCAATGAATATTTGCGCTGATCGGCTCATGGTAAATGCTCTGTAGCAAATGCAGATGTTTGTGACTCATGCAAACCTCCACAACCCGGTGGGTATCGAAAATACGGATGAAAGCACTATTCTGCCTTCATCTGGACAGCGTGGGCAAATTCACTACGACCTCCAGCCCGCCGCCCTGCGCTTCGGCCAGGCTAACCTCGCCGCCGCAGGCGACGACAATGCGGCGCACGATGGCCAGACCCAGGCCGCAACTGCCCCGAGTCGCGCGCGCCTGATCAATCTGGGCGAAGGCTTCGAAGGCGTGCACGCGTTGCTCAGCGGCGATACCCGGGCCG
>JANNNT010000728.1:0-2877 GCA_031398685.1 Rhodocyclaceae bacterium
CCCCGCGATGAAGCCTTAATGCAGCCGCAAGAGACCATCCGGATTGGCGAAGGTCCCGTTCGCGCAATCATTGTTCCCAGGAAGATGTGGGTCAACGGTTCCAGACTGCGCGTGCGATTCATCGGCGGCAACCCCGCCCAACAGGCGCTTGCCATAGAGCAGGCAGAGTGGTGGACTCAGTTTGCGAATTTAACGTTCGACTTCAACAACGCGCCGGATGCGGAGATTCGCATCGCCTTCGACTCCTCGGATGGCGCCTGGTCCTATATCGGCACCGACAGCCAGGGCATCCCGCGCGATCATCCGACAATGAACCTTGGTTTTCTCGACGGCGGGACGGCGGCACACGAGTTTGGCCACGCGATCGGCCTCGCGCATGAACACCAGAATCCGCGCGGGGGAATCGAGTGGAATGAATAGGTCGTCTTGCGCGACCTGGCCGGGCCGCCCAATAACTGGAGCCCCGACCAGATCAGGCACAACGTCCTCGACAAGTACGCGATAGATCAGATCAGGGGGACGGTTTTCGATCCCGATTCGATCATGCTCTACTTCTTCCCCGGTAGCTGGGTAAAAAGCGGCGTCGGCACCAAAGCCAATGACGTCCTGTCAGAAATGGAAAAGGCCTTTATCGCCAGCGAAATGGCCTATCCGCGCACCTCGGTTCAGCCGGCCGAACTGGGCATCAATGCCGCCGCCACCTCAGCATCGATAGGCAAACCGGGCGAGGAAGACCTGTTCACGTTCACCGTGACGAAGAGAGGTCGTCATCGTATCGAGACCGGAGGAGAGACCGATGTGGTGATGAAACTGTTCGGCCCCAACAGCCAAACCAGCCTCATCGCCGAGGACGATGACGCCGGCCCCGGGCTGAATGCGAGAATCGCCACCGCCCTGAATCCGGGCCAATACTTCGCCCAGATAAGACATTTCAACAAGGCTGGCGGTACGGGTTCTTACAGCATCAAAGTGAATCGATAGGCAATATAAAAAAGACGCCGCCTGGGCAGACTGTCGCGATGGCCTGCCTGCGTCGCTTCCGTTCGCTGCTCACGCACAGGAGAAACCGTCATGAACACTGAAGAACTGCGGTCCGTCCAGACTCCGCTGAAAGAGCGCTACCGCGAGGCTCCCGAGGCCGCGCTCGTCACGCTTCGTGCGCACGGCCGCCTGGGCGAAGGCGTTAGCTGCAAGATCGAGACGGGCAAGACCCTGGTGGTTGCCGGACTGCATCCCGCCACCGGCGGAAACGGACTCAGTGCCTGTTCGGGCGACATGCTGCTGGAAGCCCTGGTGGCCTGTGCCGGGGTCACTTTGAACGCGGTCGCCACAGCCCTTGGCATTACGCTGCGGGAGGCCACGCTTCAGGCCGAAGGCGATCTCGACTTTCGCGGAACTCTAGGCGTCTCCAAGGAGGTCCCCGTCGGCTTTCAGAGCATCCGGCTGCAAATCACGCTCGACACCGATGCGTCGCAGGAGCAACTTGACACGCTGTTGCGGCTGACCGAAAGGTACTGCGTGGTGTACCAGACATTGGCGCACCCGCCTGTTTTGGTGGTCAAGCGCACGCCCGCCAGCGTCTGACATTTTTGGCCATGACGCCCAACCCGCCTCTCGCACGCGCTGGGCGACCCGTTTCCCGTCCGCTGTTGTCGCGTACGGCAATATCAGCAGAAATTCGTCGCCAACGTAGCGCGCCAGCCGTTCGTCCCGGGTTTAGTGTTTCTCGCTCCTTTTGAATTCGTCCACACACGCTCAACTCACTGGCTGCGCTCATTCATTTGGATGATGTGTTCAACATATGTCATCTGATAGGCTACAGCGTAGGCGTTTACTCCGTGTCTACTCCGTGATAAAGCAGGTAGCCAAGGAGTTAACGGAGAGCAACCGACCGTACGGAGCGAAGCAACAGGAGGCTGTAGCTTATTGTCCTCAACCTCAATTCCAGACAAGGAGGAAGGCATGAACGAACAACTCAGTCCACAAAAAATCCTGCAAACGGGATTTGCATTTTGGGCGTCGAAAACCCTGTTGAGTGCTGTTGAAATGGGCGTTTTCACTGAGTTGGCACACGGCCCGGAGCAATTCAATTCCCTTAGCGGACGCCTCGGCCTGCACCCTCGCTCTGCACGCGACTTCCTCGACGCTCTTGTGGCGCTTGGATTCCTGGCGCGAACGGCTGATGTTTACTCAAACACCCCGGAGACCGATCTCTTTCTCGATCGGAAGAAGCCTTCCTACGTGGGCGGGATTCTCGAAATGGCCAATCATCGCCTTTACCCCTTCTGGGGGCACCTTACTGAGGGGCTTCGTACCGGATTGCCGCAAAACGAAACAAAGACCGATGCAGCCGGACTTTTCGAGACGCTATACGCCGATCCCATGCGTTTGAAGGAGTTCCTGGCCGCGATGACCGGGGTCAGTCATGGCGCCAACGTGGCCATCGCCCGTGTGTTCCCCTGGAAAGATTATCGAACCTTCGTTGATGTCGGTCCTGCCCAAGGCGATCTTATGGTGCAGATCGCCTTGGCTAATCCACACCTTCAAGGCACCGGATTCGACTTGCCGGAAGTGGCACCGATTTTTGAAGAATACGTCGCGATCAATGGTGTCGCGGATCGCCTTACGTTTACGCCGGGTAATTTCTTTAAACAAGACATTCCGAAGGCCGACGTGGTGTTGATGGGCCATATCCTGCACGACTGGGATCTCCCCACCAAGAAGATGCTGATCAAAAAGGCCTTTGACGCGCTACCGGTCGGCGGCGCGCTCATTGTCTATGAATCCATCATCGATGATGAACGCTCGACAAACGCCTTCGGGCTGATGATGAGCCTGAACATGCTCATTGAAACACCTGGCGGGTTTGATTTTTCC
>JANNNT010000001.1:0-3830 GCA_031398685.1 Rhodocyclaceae bacterium
CCGAGGCTATCGACGAGAAAAGAGGTTTTGCGGTACAAGCTGCCGCCACTGATTGAATGAATGAAGTTCCCGATCAACGACGCCGCAAGCGGCGCCTCGAACAGTACCGGCACCTTGCACGTTTTGACCTTGCGTGCGCCGAGCCGCGCCAGCGCACGCCGTGCGGCGTAATCGCCAATGGCTTCGGGCGAAGCAATGTGTTGCGCATCGCGCGATGTGGAATACCAGTCGTCGCGCTGCATGTTTTCTTCCTTGCCGACGATGACTGAACAGGAGAGGTAATGACGCGAGGACGGGTAGCCGCCGATGAAGCCCAGGCTGTTGGCCGATACAAACTGGCCTTCCTGAATCGAGACCGTTGCACCTTCCGAATTGGTCACTTGCGGACTGACGGCAAAAGCCGCCTGCTCACAGCGCTTGGCAAGATCAATAGCGCCTTCGACCGAAAGCAACCACGGATGGTAAAGATCGAGATCGGCAAACCCCTGTTCGCGCGTAGCCAGAAGATCCGCCTCCGGCAAACCGGCACAGGGGTCGGCGGCTGTGAAGCGGGCGATGTTGAGCGCCGCTTCAACGGTTTCACGCAAGGCGGCCAGTGAAAAGTCGGAGGTACTGGCATGCCCTTTATGCTGACCAAGGTAGATGGTGACGCCGATCCCCTTGTCGCGGTTGTATTCGATGGTTTCGACTTCACTGCAGCGAACGCTTACGGATTGCCCGAAGCCTTCCGAAACATCAACCTCGCAATCGCTGGCACCCAATTTTTTGGCATGCGCGAGGACATCCTGCGCAAATTGCTGCAGGTTCTCCAGCGGGTGACTGAAACGTGATTCGGGGGCGGCAGAAACAGGAGAGCGTGACATGGGATGACGATGCTTGCGTTGAAAGCCGCTATCATAGCAGTTCCCTGCCGCGCGTCCGCTCCGGCATGAGCACACCAACCGTATCCCTGTTTCCGAATTGAAAACCGATGACTACTTACGAAGAAGAACAAGCACCACCCTCAAAAACCCAACGCAAGCAGCAGATGGATGAGCTGCAAGCGCTCGGTGAAGAGCTTGTCGAACTGTCGACTGACCGCGTAAAGAAAATCGATATCCCCGAAAATCTTCGTGATGCCGTTCGCGAAGCGCAGCGCATGACGCGACCCGACGAAGCCAAGCGTCGGCAGATGCAATACATCGGCAAAATCATGCGCTCTGTTGATGTGGAACCGATTCGCACCGCGCTGGCCCTGGTTCGCGGCGAATCGGCGAGCGAAACGGCGAAACTGCATCGCCTGGAACGATTGCGTACGGAGTTTATTGCCGACGAGAAAGTACTGCACGAAATAGCCACACTCTACCCGTCGATTGATCTGCAACACCTGCGTTCGTTACGCCGGTCAGCACTCAAAGAACAGGAGCAGAACAAACCGCCGCGCAGCTACCGGGCGATCTTCCAGCTACTGAAGGAACTGGAGAATGACGAGTCCGGAAAGCCGGAAGGAACTGGGCAAGCCATTGACGGTGAATGAATCGCGGCTGACTGAACACTAATCCGCGACGTTTTCGCGATAGCGGCCAATCTCGAAGTTGCTGCCAACTTCTTCAAGCTCAACGGGCGTAAGCGAATAACGCCGGTTGTCATGCATGAACTCGAGGCTCTCGCGAACATCGAAACTCGAACTCGGCAATACCATCCGAGCTTCCCCCGTAGCTGGGCCTTCGCGCAGCCAGATCCCTGGAATGGCTCCGGTTGCTGAAAAACCCGTCGTCCGCGGCCGCAGTTCGACACTCTGCGCTTGCCTGGACAACGCCTGGATGCCGACACTGGCATGCGCTTCAGAATCCTTGTTGTAGCGCCGAACCACACCCAGCACCCAGTTCTCCCCGCCCTCGGGCTGCATGCTGATCAAAGCGCCAATCCTGGGCCAGTCACCGCCGAGATCATCGACCCCGGCACCAAAACCACCCAGACTGACATTCTCGACCACCCAACTTTCAGCCGTGCGTTCCTTGCCCAAACGCGCCACATCACCCGCAAACACGGTAAAGCTGTCGTCAAATCCCTGCAGCACGGCAATGCGCGTTTTCACGGCATGGCGGGCATGTTCACGCTGCGGTGGCTCGGGTGCCCAATACAGCGCCAGATGACGCACCACGGGCAGCAACACCTTGGCCAAGTATTCGCCACCCAGATTCAGATCCTTTGGCACCTCGCCACGTTCAACGCTGTGCATCAATTCGTTCAAAGCATGCGGCGCGCTCCCTGGAGAAAAAAAGCGCAGGGTCGGCGAGAGGCTGCCGGGGTGACGCGCCAGCCTTGCCGGCGGCAAACCATTCGCGGCGTCGACCCAATACACGCTGTCCGGCAAACAATCGTTCGAAAAAACAAAGCCCGACTGAAAATGGGCGATCAGCCTGTCCGCCAGCTCGATTTCAAGCGGCAACAGGCTATCCATTGACGATGAGGAAAAAACAAGCGACTGCAAATATTGCTGCGCTACGCTGGTCAAACTCGGTTGAGCCGGATAGAGCTGAACGGGTTTCTGCGCATAACCCGCCGCCTCAGCCGCCAGATAGGGCTGTCCGAGACCCCGCCACAAGTCTTCTCCGATCGGCCCATAACGGTATTCGACCCATTTCAACTGAGTGGCACGCGCCGCCACCAGGCGTGTCGCGGCAAGCGGCAGTAGAGGTTTGAGCGCCTCGCTGCCCTTGTCTTTAGGATTCTTCTGCGCACGCTCAATGCAGCGCGCATAGAGACTGCCCACTTCCCCCCAGTAGTTGTAGCACATCGACCACAATCGGCGCTCTTCGCTCTTCGACAACCGGGGAGAATGCAGATAGTCACGCGACAGACGCCGAATGTGCTGCTGCGCCGCCTCGTCGAGTTGCCGGATCACATCGAAGAAATGGTCAACACGGAAATCATCAGCCGTTTGCAAGGATTCAAACCAGCCATAAATTTCATCAACCGCCTTCAGCGAATTGTCCAGAGGCAATTCAATGAGCGTCCGTTTGAGCTCCTTGGCATCACCCAGCGGATGATCAGGGCGTGTCGAAAAAAAATTCATGATCATGGTGGCAAATCCTTAGTCCCGGCCAGCGGGGAGAGCAATATGAATATTCCGATAGTATAGGGCGAATGGCCAAAGCTGCAAGTCTGAGAACAACTCCGTTGCTCACTCGATAGCGTCTGCGCATCGGTCTTTCACTCGATTTTGACAAATCAGGCATAGACACAGGCCGATCCATTACAATTCAAAGAATCAAAACCACCCCCCAAAAGAATGAAACCGTATCTTGACCTGATGCGCCACGTCTTCGAGCATGGCACCCCCAAGGCCGACCGCACCGGCACCGGCACCCGCTCAGTTTTCGGCTGGCAAATGCGCTTTGACCTCAGCGCCGGGTTCCCGATGCTGACGACCAAAAAACTGCACCTGCGTTCCATCATCCATGAATTGCTGTGGTTCCTGCAGGGCGACACCAACATCCGCTACCTCAAGGATAACGGTGTCCGCATCTGGGACGAGTGGGCTGACGAAAACGGCGATCTCGGCCCGGTCTACGGCCGCCAGTGGCGCCACTGGAAAACGCCTGACGGCCGCGAGATCGACCAGATCAGCCAGCTTATTGACGGCCTGAGGAAAAATCCTGACTCACGCCGGCACATCGTGACCGCGTGGAATCCAAGTGACGTCGACCGCATGGCGCTACCGCCCTGTCATGCCTTCTTTCAGCTTTATGTTGCCCCCGCTGCACCTGGAGACGCGGACCAGCGCCCGAAACTCTCCTGCCAGCTTTACCAGCGCAGTGCCGACATATTCCTCGGCGTTCCTTACC
>JANNNT010000012.1:0-2618 GCA_031398685.1 Rhodocyclaceae bacterium
GGTTGTTTGAATCGACGATACCGCGCACGAAGCGCAGGTAAAGCGGCATCAGCTGCTCGGCGTCGTCCATGATGAAGACGCGACGGACATAGAGCTTGATGCCATGACGGGCGTTGCGATCCCACATATCGAAAGGGGCACGCTGCGGGATGTAAAGCAACTGGGTGTATTCCTGCTTGCCTTCAACCTTGGCATGAACATAGGCCAGCGGGTCTTCGAAGTCATGTGCAACGTGCTTGTAGAACTCCTTGTACTGCTCCTCGGTGATGTCCGATTTGGAGCGCGCCCAGAGAGCCGAAGCTTGATTGACGGTCTCATCCTCGTCGGTGGCCACCTGCTCCTTCTTTTCCTCGTCCCATTTGTCCTTCTTCATGAGAATCGGCAGAGTTATGTGGTCGGAGTACTTGCGTACCGTCTGGCGCAATTTCCAACTGGAAAGGAAATCGTCCTCGCCTTCGCGCAAATGCAACGTCACTTCGGTGCCACGACCGGTCTTCTCGACCATCTCGACCGTAAACTCGCCCTCGCCGGCCGATTCCCATTTGACGGCCTGATTGGCTTCCAGCCCGGCACGACGGGAGATCACCGTAACCTTGTCGGCAACGATGTAGGAGGAATAGAAGCCGACGCCGAACTGGCCGATCAGGTGCGCATCCTTGGCCTGATCGCCGGTCAGCGCGGAGAAAAACTCGCGCGTTCCGGATTTGGCGATGGTGCCTAGGTGTTCAACCGCTTCATCACGCGAAAGGCCGATGCCGTTGTCGGAAATGGTCAGCGTACGAGCGTCCTTGTCGAAGGCAAGACCGATCTTCAGGTCAGAATCATCGCCGTACAGACCGGCGTTGTTCAAGGCTTCAAAGCGCAGCTTGTCGCAAGCGTCAGATGCATTTGAGATCAGCTCGCGCAAGAAGATTTCCTTGTTGCTGTACAGCGAGTGGATCATCAGGTTGAGCAACTGTTTGACTTCGGCCTGAAAGCCCAGGGTTTCCTTATTGGCGCCCATTGAATAACTCCGTAAAAGCGTTGATTTGCGTTGATTTGAATTTAATGGTCAATGCCGGACACACCAAGGCACCCAGCAACGTCGAACCAATATGGGGTCAGAAGTGGCAAGTTCAAGTCATTTGAAGCATTGCGAATCGATACCTACGCGCCCGACGTTTTCAAACACACGGCAAGCGGTGAAATTCTGTAAAAAACCTTATCCCCTGCCCGTGTCTTGATTTAATTGGGACCCCGCATACAATTCGCCGGTATTTAGTTCACACCTTAATCTGCACGGTGATTTTACTGTTTGCCTAATTATCAGATTGATGGGCTAATTGAGGCTTTTTTGTTTAAAACCAACTCGCTCAGTCGCATCGAGGTGCTCCACCAGAAAATGCTGGATCGAGATATAATAAAAACACGCCGTTTAATAAAGCGGTGCTCCTGCCATTCTCTGTTTTCTTATTTCGGTGAATATTTTTCAGGCAGTTTCTTTTCTTTTTAGGCGAGGCGAATTATGGATAATAAATCTGTTTCTCTGGACGGTCTTTCTGTTGCCGATTTAACGGCACTGCAAGCTCAGATTGTGGAGCAAATCAAAACCAAACACGATGAATCCAGGCAAGACGTAAAAAACAAGATCCTTGCCCTGCTGGCCTCTTCCGGCTTTTCTTTCTCGGACATTTTCCCATCGGCGAGTAGTCAGAAATTGACAGCAAGCGTTCCAAAGCAAAAAGTAAAGGTCAAGTATTCTGACGGTCAGAATACCTGGACTGGACGAGGCAGAATGCCATTATGGGTTAAATCTTTTGTTGAAGCCGGCGGTGAATTGACTTCACTTGACGTACTGAAATAATGTAACGAGCAAAACCGCCGCACGTCGGGTGCCGTCTGATTATCGATTGGAAGCAGAATGCAACCCGATGTCCAATAATTCCGATCACGGTTTGGTTGTATCTTGCTCAACTCGGCCGGTCCCATCACCCTCGATTTTCATATTAATGTTTTCGGCTTGAGCAACTATTTACCCGGTTCCATCAACGATGAGCAGCATTGATAGCAAACCGGAAATTGATTCGGGAAATTATGGATCAATGCTCAGATACTCGATGCTCACCACCTCAACCTCGCGCCATCCGGCGGGGCTCTGAAAACGCACCAGATCGCTTTCCCGCGCCTTTAGCAGTGCTCGCGCCAGCGGTGACACCCAACTGATTCGTCCGCGCGGGAAGTCGGTCTCGTCGACACCAACAATCTGATACCTTTGCTCAACTCCCTGTTCATCGCAGAGGGTGACCGTCGCCCCGAAAAACACCTGATCCGCATTTTCCTGCCGCGCCGGATCGACGACTTCCGCCAGATCGAGCCGCTTGGTCAGAAAGCGGATACGCCGATCAATTTCGCGCAAACGCCGCTTGCCGTAGATGTAGTCGCCGTTCTCCGAGCGGTCACCGTTTAACGCGGCCCAATGCACGGCCTCGACGACTTGAGGGCGATCGATACGCAACAGGTAGTCAAGTTCCTCCTTGATGCGCGTGTATCCGCCCGGCGTGATGTAGTTGCGTGTGCCCTGCGGAAGCTTGAGCGAAGGCTCAAGCCCGTCCTCATCATCGCCGCCGTCAGTTTCTCTG
>JANNNT010000063.1:0-11953 GCA_031398685.1 Rhodocyclaceae bacterium
TCGGGGGCAGCGATGCCGACCATCGTCAGCAGTTCAAGCGCGCGCTGGCGCGCCTCGCCGGCAGCGCACAGGCCGTGCGTGAGCATCGCCTCGGCGATCTGGTCGCCGATCCGGTTCAGGGGGTTCAGGGAAGTCATCGGCTCCTGGAAGATCATCCCGAGCTGTCGGCCGCGTACCTTCTCCATGGCGCTGTTTGACAGCGCCAGCAGGTCTGTTTGCCGGCCGTCATGGCCGGTTAACAGCGCCTCGCCCTGAACACTCGCCTGGCTGGCGAGCAAGCGCATCAGCGAGAACGCGGTCACTGACTTGCCGCAACCCGATTCGCCGACGATCGCCAGGGTCTCGCCGCGGGCGAGCGAGAAACTCAGGTCATTGACCGCGATAACCACTCCGTTCGGGGTCGAAAACGAGGTGGTCAGGTTTCTGACCTCGAGGATCAGTTCGGGGCTGGGCATGGTCGAAGCCGTGTTGGCACGGGACGGGTCACAGCAGGCCGATTTCCACAAGGATCTGGCGTATGTTGGCGACCGCGGCGTCGGGCAGCAGACGGTTTGGCCGCCCCATGTGGCGATGCTCGATCAACCCCATCAGCTGCATCGCGGTTTTGAAGCCGCCGACGCCCGAAGCGCCCATGCTGGTGTGCGGCAGCCCCTGGAAAGCGATCTGGAACAGCGCGATCAGGCGCTCCTGCTCCTGGCGCGCCGCCGCCCAGTCGCCGCGCCGGGCAGCGTCGTACAAGCGTACATAAGCGGCGGGATCGACGTTGCCCAGACCCGGAACACAGCCGTGGGCGCCGCCGAGCATGGCGTAGTCGAAAGTGGTTTCGGAACCGGTGAGCACCGCGAAATCGGGCTGCTCGGCGAAGTCACGCATCACCATGCGCAAGTTGCCGTCGTCACCGCTGCTGTCCTTGAGGGCGACGATCAGCTGGCGCGCGTACAGCTCGCGGATCGTCTCGCGCGCCAGCTTGACGTTGACGCAGGCCGGGATGTCGTAGGCGATGATCGGCAGGTCGACGGCTTCTTTAATGTACGCAAAGTGATCGATGATTTCCGGCTGGCTGGTGCGCGTGTAATACGGCGCCGTCAGCACCAGCCCATCGGCGCAGATCTCCCTGGCCTGGCGCGCGTGGGCCATGCAGTGGTCGGTCGTCGTATCGAGGATGCCGGCGAGGACAGGCACCTGGCCATTGGCCTCGGCAACCGCGACTTCGAGCACCTCGGCGCGCTGGCGCGGGTTGAGGAAAACGCATTCGCTGGTCGAACCCAGCATGAACAGTCCGTGCACGCCGCCGTCCAGCAAGTGCTTGATAACGCGGCGCAGACTGGTCTTGTCGATCGCGTAGTCGGCCGTATAGGGGGTTACGACCGGGGGAATGATGCCGTGGAGTTGCAGAGCGGACATTGGGTTTCTCACAGTTTAATGGTTTTGGGATCAAAGGCTTGACGCAGGCCGTCGCCGATGAAGTTGACGGAGAGCGCGGTGACGACGATGAACAGACCCGAGGGCAGCCAGATCCAGGGGTACTGCTTGAGCGTGGCGGCTTCGCGGGCAATGCTGATCAGGCTGCCCCAGCTGGCGTCGGGCAGTTGCACGCCGAGACCGAGAAAACTGAGGCCCGCCTCGGCCATGATCGCGGTGACGAAGCCCAACGAGGCATACACCACGAGCACATCGGTGGTGTTGGGCAGGCAATGCTTCCACAGGATGTAGCCTGAGCCCCCGCCCAGCGTTCTGGCCGCGGCGACAAACTCCATCTCACGCACGCTGAGGATGCGTGCCCGCACCAGCCGGCAGACCAGAGGCCACGAAAGCAGGCCGATGATCAGGATCGTTTTGCCGGTACCCGAGCCGATCACCGCGGCCAGGGTCATCAATACGATCACGGCGGGGAAGGTCATCACCAGATCGACAAAACGCATGATCAGGTTGTCGATCCAGCCGCCGAAATAGCCGGCCAACCCGCCGAGCAGCGTCCCGACCAGGACCGCCAGCACCACGCTGCACGAGCCGACCAGCAGCGAGATGCGGCCGGCGGCCAGGGTGCGCGACAGGATGTCGCGGCCGGTCTGGTCAGTGCCCAGCCAGTGCAGTGAGGACGGCGGCAGAAGCGTCGAGTTGAGGTCGATGCCGTTGGGGTCGAAGGTGCACAACTGACCCGAGAACAGGCACAGCAAGGCGATCAGAGCGAACACGGCAAGACCGAACAGCGCCACCTTGCTGTCCGTGAATTTTTGCCAACGATCGATCGTGAGACGGGTAGGTTTCATAGCGGGAGTTCGAAAATTGTCCTGGACTCGCTGGATGCTCAGCGCAAGGTGATGCGCGGATCGATCCATGAATAGATGATGTCGGTCAGCATGTTCACCGCCAGGATGGCCAGCGCCATGAACAGCGCGATACCCATGATCAGCGGGTAGTCGCGGCTTTCGATACCGTCGAGGAACAGGGTTCCCATTCCGGGCCACGAGAATACGGTTTCGATGAACACCGCGCCGCCGATCAGCGAGCCGAAGTTCGCGGAAATAACCGTCACCAGCGGAATCAGTGCGTTGGGAAAGGCATGGCGAAGTACCACCGCACGCGAGTTGAGGCCCTTGGCCAGCGCGGTTCGGATGTAATCCTGCGTCATCACTTCGAGCAGGCCGGCGCGGGTGTAACGCATCAGAATGGCGATGAACTGCACCGAGAGGGCGGCCGCCGGCAGGATCAGGTGGTAGGCAATGTCGGTCCAGCCCTCGCGCCCCGGCGTCGAATAACCCCCCGCCGGAAACCAGCCGAGCTTGAGCGAGAAGAGGTACAGACCAAGGATGCCGACCAGGAAGGCCGGGCTGCTGATCGCCAGATACGCCAGTAACGACAGCCCGTGGTCGACGGTCGTGTTGTAGCGCCGGGCCGAGTAAATGCCGAGCAGGATGCCGAGCAACGAACCCCCGGCAAGGCCGGCACAGGCCAGCATCAGGGTCGGCGGTACGCTGCGGGCGATTACGTCGAGGACTTTTGATCCATCCTTGTAGCGATAGCCGAGGTCACCTGCCGCCACCTGCTTGACCCACAGCACAAAGCGTATTGGGAGCGGGCGATCCAGACCCAGCTCATGACGCAAGTTCTCCTTCTGTTCCGGCGTTAGCGAGGCTGACGGAGGAACAAAAGCATCGACGGGATCTCCCGGGGCGATGTTGATCAGCAGGAAAACCGACAACAGGATCGCGAACAAGGTCGGAATATTGACGATGAAGCGGCTGAGCAAGTATTTGAGCATTTAATTACCCCGCGCCGGCGGGCGCGGGGCCGCCAAGGTTAGCGAAGCGACCAGGTCTCGGGGAAGTCCTGATAACGACCACCGCCCGGTGCCGGCGTCCAGATGACACCCTGCGCATTCTTGGCGTTGCCTCCGAAGCGGTTGGCCACCCACAGCGGTATCCACGGCAATTGGGCGTTGGTTACTCGGCACAATTGCTGATAGATCGCGCTACGCTTGCTGTCATCGGACTCGGCCTTGCCGGCCTCGATCAGCTTGTCCACTTCGGGGATGCTGACCCGCATGCGGTTCAGCCCTCTGGGCGGGACGAAGTTCGAATCGAGCACGCTGTTCAGGGCACTGGGATCCGGGCCGTTCCCTTGTCCGGCAAAGACCATGGTGAACTTTCCACTATCAGCGAGTTGGGAATACGTCGGTGAATCCACGAAGCGCGGATTCACTTTAACGCCGACCGCGGCCAGCATCGATTGCACCGTGGCCATGACATCCTTGGAGCCCTGATCGCCGTAGTAGGTGAGCAGCTCGATCGGCTCGCCAGCGGAAAGCTTGTCCCAACCCGCATCGCTGAGCAAGGATTTGGCTTTGGCAGCGTTGGTTTCATACTTGTTGAGATCATTGGGAACAAATTTCGGGATCGTCAGTACGCAGTTTGCGAGTTCTGCGGTTCCACCGTAGATGTTCTTGACAATGGACTGCCGATCAAGGGCCAGCAGAATCGCCTGGCGCACGCGCAGATCCTTGAAACGTGGATCGCTATTGTTGAAGCCAATGTAGTTCAGGACATGCGAGGGCCCCGAAACCACCTCGACATTCTTGTTGTTCTGGTTGTCTTTGACCTGGTCGAGCGCCAGATAGGTGTGATGAATCTCGCCGGCCTGCAGGGCAATGACCGCCGAGCTGCCGTCTTTGAAGTACCGGTTGATCATCTTGGCGAGCTTGGGTGCGCCGCGGTAGAAGTCCTTGTTGGCTTCGAGTTCGACATACTGGTCGGGCAGATACTTGGTCCATTTGAAGGGGCCGGTACCGACTGGGGTTTTCCACCAGTCGCTGTTGCGCAAGTCCTTGGCCGCAATCCCCGAGAGCAGATGCTCCGGCAAGATCATGATGTTGGCGAATGCGTCGGGCAGTGTCACGTCGGGTGATTTCAGGTTCAGCACCACGGTGAAATCATCACTCACCTGGATGTCCTGAACCGCTGCCAGCCGGGGGGCGAATACGGTGGCCAGCTCAGGATTCATGATCAGGTCAAGGGTGAATTTGACGTCGCGTGCGGTGAACGGCTTGCCGTCATGCCATTTGACCCCCTTGCGCAGTTTGATCGTCAAGCTCTTGCTGTCATTGGCGTAGCTCCAGCTTTCGGCAAGATCACCCGAGATCTTCTGCAAACTGACGTCATACAGGGTCAGGGTGCTGAAATACTTGTTGAAGAAACTGAAGCCGGCCGACGACGTCAGCGGATTGAACTTCTGGGCGTTTCCAGCAGGTCCCACGTCAAATGCGCCGATAAAGGTCTGGGCCGAAGCCGGCAAAGTGACGGAAGTGAGCGCTGCGAGGGCCGCAACGGCCACAAGCTTCTTGCAAAACAGAGTCTGCTTTTTCATGGTCTGCCTTTCATATTGAATCAGTCGGTTGGGGGCAGAGCACGCGCCGTACCTGGCGCGCGCGCGCTGGAAACTTGACCGGGCGTCGTGCCGGGATTCGCGCCGGGAATCGGAAAACGTTTGAAGAGGAAATCAAAATGCCGGCGATGGGCTGAAAGAAGGCCAAAAACGTCGCGTTCCTCAAGCATCTCGGCGATATAGAGATGATCTTTGGCCCGGGTTTCAAGAATCACGCCGCTGACCGGTTCCTGGCTCGTGTCATTCATCTTGTTGAAGGTTTTCCAGAACAAATCGATCATGGAATTCAGAAAATCGTTCTTGAGGCAGCGGTACATCTCGACATGGAAGGCCCGGTCGTCTTCCGCAAACAACTCGCCACGCCCGGCCTTGACGAGCATGTTTTCGGCGAGTTCTCTGAGCCGGGCGACACTGTCGTCGGTGATGAACTTGACGACGTCGGGAATGGCACCCAGTTCGAGATAGGAGCGGGTGTACAGCAAGCTCCTGATCTGTTCGTCGCTCATGGCCATGGCGTAGGGCAGATTCTCGATAATCGAATCAAACGAGAACGCTTTGACGTACACCCCCTCGCCATGCCGCGATTCGACGATCCCGAGCGAATCCAGTGCTTTCAGCGCTTCACGCATCGACAGCCGGCTGACTCCGATCTCCTCGGACAAACGGTCTTCGGTGGGCAGTGCCGCTCCCGGAAGCAAGCCATGGGTCTCGATATACTTTTTGATATCGACCTGGGCCTGGCGGTAGGTGGGAATTCGGGTGGCCATAATCCGGCACTTTCAGTAATCAAACGGTTTGCAATTGCGTCGCGGCTTGTTGCGGGTCGAGCCGCTGGTCTATCGGTTGTCTCCGGGTTCTCGCCATGGGCTCCAAGAGCCATATATCATCTGAGGACCGTGTTTCATCGAGTTACCGTTACGAAACTCTAGAAGCTCTGTCCTCAGATGTCAACAAGAAAATACCCGACATCAAATAAACCGCAGGAACAAACTCGGCAGTATCGATGGATGACGTTATTTATGATAATAATCAACAGTGTTGCTGAACGAATAGACTTATGGCAACGATCTGAACGCCTTGTTACGCGACAAGTGCGTTGCTCTAAGCGCCCACTATTTCCTTCAAATAGTCACCATGTCCTCTGATAATACGTAGACGCCGAGTCAGCTTATCATCTGAGGACTGCGCCATTGCGATTTTTTTGTACGATGCTTTTCGAGCGGCCAAGAGCGGCCTGAGCGCCGTTTCGCAAGAGGTGATCGTTTGCGGTAACATCCCCCGCACGCAAGCGGCATTGCCGTAACGGTCACGCTGCGGCAAGCTCACCGGTCACGTTCCACCCTCAGCGCCCTTGCCCGAGACATGCTCTGCACGTGCACTGCCCAGGCAAAGGACAGGCGTTGCGGCATAGTCCCTTCGCTCACCTTCATAAACTTTGTGCTTCAACTTAGCGACCAGCCAACCATGCTCTGGATCAGACTTTTTCTACCCTTCGCCGGCGCCTACTTCCTCTCCTACCACTTCCGTACGGCCAACGCGGTCATCGGCCCGGTACTGAGCGAGGAACTGTCGCTCGGCGCCGCCGATCTCGGCCTGCTGACCAGCGCCTACTTTCTGGCTTTCGGCGCGGCTCAGCTGCCGCTCGGCATGTTGCTCGACCGCTTCGGCGCACGCCGGGTCGAGTCGGCGCTGCTGCTGATCGCCGCCGCCGGGGCGTCCCTGTTCGCCACCGGCCAGGACATCGGCACGCTGGCTATCGGCCGCGGGATGATCGGGCTGGGCGTTTCGGCCTGCCTGATGGCCTCGTTCAAATCCTTTTCGCAGTGGTTTCCGGTGGAAAAACAGGCCTCGCTGACCGGCTGGATCATGACCTCGGGCACGCTCGGCGCGCTGGCGGCGTCGGCGCCGCTGGACGCGGCGCTGCACGTGGCCAGCTGGCGCGAAATCTTTTTCGCCCTGTCCGCAATGACTCTGGCGATGGCCGGCTGGCTCTTCTTCAGCGTCCCCGACAAACCGGGCATGCCCCGCCCCGAGCCGTTGGCAACGCAGTGGGCGGGCATCCGGCAGGTTCTGGCCAGCCGGCATTTCTGGCGTTACGCACCGTTCGGCTTCGCCCAGATCGGCGGTTTCATGGCCGTGCAAAGCCTGTGGTCGAGTGCCTGGCTGATCCACGTCAACGGCTATTCACGCTCGGTTGCCGCCGATCATCTGGCGGCCATGAGCATGGCCATGGTGGTGGCTTATGCCCTGATCGGGCTGCTGGCGACCGGGCTCGCCCGTCGCGGCATCGGGCCCATCTACCTGCTCGGCGGCGGCATGGCCCTGTCACTGCTGACTCTGCTGCTGATCATTACGCAGGCAACCGACCACCACTATCTGCTGTGGATCGCCTATGGCGTGTTCTCGAGTTTCGGCACACTCGCCTACGCGTTGACCTCGGTCGGATTCCCGGTCGCCCTTTCCGGGCGTGTCAATTCAACGCTCAACCTGCTGGTCTTTCTCGGTGCCTTCGGCCTGCAGTGGGGAATGGGCGTGATCATCGACCTGCTCCAGGCCAGCGGCCACAGCGCGCAAATCGCGCACCGCAACGCGTTTGTCCTGCTCTTCATCGTGCAGGTGGCGGCGTTTGCCTGGCTATTTGTTGTCAGCGGGCGAAAGGCCGTTCGTTGAGCACGGCAACCAGTTCGGCGACCTGCGCCAGATCCCCCGCGTCTCCGCTCTGCGCGGCACGCAGGGTGATCATGCGCGCCAGATGGCGCAATCGCCAGGCCACTTCGCCGAGCAGCTGACAGGCTTCGCCCATCACCTCCGGTTTCTTTTCCAGAACGTCCACCTGCGATAAATCGTAGACGCCGATTTCATGCAGGCTCTTGTCGATGGCGCGAATGGTTTCCAGCGCAAAGCGGCTGATGTGGGCGACAGCGTCTGTCGTTGCGGCGCTGGCCAAGGCCGCGGCCAGGCGGCGAGCCGCCCTGATCTGCTGCAACGTCGGCAAGATCCGTTCCGCAAAAACGCCGGACACGGCGGGGGCACTGTCGTTGTCCAGATGCGCCAGCGCCGAGGTGACAAAGGTAACGGCCGGCTGTGGAAACTCCTCGGGAAACAGCTTCAAGGCCAGCGCGATCCGCTTGCAGAGGCCGGGTTCGCGGCCAGAATCGCCACGCAGGATGAGCGCCGAAACGGTATCGGCCACGCCGATCAGCTTGCCCAGCGAGTTCATGTTCGAACCCTGCAACTGGTGCGGATAACCGCTTCCATCCACGCGTTCGTGATGTTGCTGCACACAGTCGGCCACGGCGATTGGAAAACGGGTGAACGTGCGGATAAAGCCGTACCCGATCCCGGGATGCAAGGCCAGCTGCGCCCATTCGTCCGGGCTCAGTTCATGGCGATCGTCGAGATACTCCGGGTTGATGTACAGCTCACCGATATCGTGCACCAGCGCGGAGAGGATCAGCAGGTCGGTATCGTCGTCGTCCAGACCGACGCCGTGAGCCAGACCGGAACAAATGATCATGGCACCGAGGCGCTTGTCGTAATGGCTTTGCTGGTGCGCCCTGAACAGAGTGAGCAGCAAACGAAGCGCCCCGTGCAGCGGCATGTGGCCCATTCCGCGCAAGGTTGCCATTGCCTCGCTCGACCCGCCCAGCGCCTCAAGCGCCGGGTTCCGCTTCATCAGAGCAAAGCAATCGCCGACGATGCCTTCCAGCGATTCCGCGTTTTCGGCGTCCAGGCAGCTCTCCAGGGGCCTCTGCAAACGCTGCGACAGGAACGTCTTCTGGATTTCACGGGAAACCGGCTCGCCCGTGAGCACCAGCGTTGTACCGCACTCATCGACGATATCGCAGGACGCCGTTACCCGTGCCGTTTCCGACAAGCGGAAAATGCTGTCCAGACAGTGCGGATTAAGCACCCGGAAATAGTCCACGGTATCCGTGACAACTTCGACCCCGCATCGCGTGTCTGACATTGAGAACTCCGTTCTCCTGAGCGTCATCCGGCGACCCTGACTGGTCGGCGCCGTGATGCATTGCAGGAAGCGAAACGCGATGCTCTCAAAAATCGAAGACCGGGGGTATCCGTAATTTGCGCTGAAAATTGCGGAAACTACGGAGGCGGTTGACGTTTTCCCCGGTACCTCAAACCGCCAGATCAACCTGCTGCAATGAACCTGCGCGGCCGTCTTCGCGCAGGTAGACGCCGCTGGCGCGGATTTGCGCCAGCATCCGGTTTTCGCTGTCGGTCAGCGCGAAGGGAGTCTCCACCGACTCCAGGTAAAGCGCGCCAACGCCCTTGTCGCGCAAGGTGCTCAGCGAATCGACCCCGGCCGCATCGCGCTGCCAGATACGTAACGTGTTGAACGCCGCATCGGCCTCGTCCAGCCAGCGGTTGCCGTCGCTGTCGAACTTTGCCAGATCGGCAAAACCGTTGCCGGAGCGGGTGCCGAACAACTCGCTGCCGTCGTTGATGCGGCCATCCGCATTGTTGTCGATGGCCAGATAAGCGCTGCCGCTACCGAGGCCGTACAGGGATTCCGACGCGCCATCGGCGTCGAGATCAAACTCGAAACGCTTCCCCGAAAGCTCGGCGGCCTTGCCGTCGAAGTTGATCACCAACGGATCGCGCAACACCACCTTGCCGCTATCCACCGTCTTGCGCTCACACGCGTAATCGCGGCACATGGCCAGATCAAGCTTGAAGTCCAGCGTACGGCCATCCGCCGTCTGAATTTTTCCGGTCGAGGAGAACTCGGTGCTTTCGTGCTCGCGCACCGTCTCGGTGAACTCGCTCTTCCACGTCATCTCGACACTCCGCGCCGGGCGGCGAACGCCCTGGCCGGCTGCGGCGGCATCGTCCGTCGCCAGCGCCTCGCGCAGATCGGTGACCTGCGAATCGTTGTTGCCTGAAATGAACTCCAGCATGCGGGCGATCAAGCTCTCAAGCATCAGCAGCAGTTGCGCTTGGCGGTCCTTTTCTCCGTTGGCCGCCGGCACCGCGCCCTGCGCCGCGGTATCAAAAATGGCCCGGAAAGTGTTCTCCGAAGTAAACCTGGCCTCGTATTCACTGGAGAAGTCGTGACGCGCCTTCATCGTCACGGCGGATTGCTCGACCTTCATCGCTCGCTCCTTGCATGTTAAAGGGAAGCAAGCCAACGCAAGGCGCGTGCCAAAAACAAAACCGATAAAAATCAATGCATTGAAAACAACACGGCAAAGCTGGCCGGCAAGGTCGGCCGGTCCTGCGGCAAAGAACGCCGTACGCCAAAATGCGACGGCGCAATCACCTCATCGGGACAGTTCGTCCACAACGATCCTGTCGAGCAAACCCTCTTTCTTCATACCGGCCAGAGCCTTGTTGAAACGGGCCAGCAGTTCACCCTGTAGTGCGGATTTGTTGAATGCCAGGTGCGCCGTGTTGAACGCCAGAAAGGTCTTGCCCTGTTCGATTCCGTTCAGTTTTTCAGCGGCGATGATCGCCTTGCCGGCTTCATCGATGGCCACGACGGCATCCAGCCGCCCGGCCGCCAGCTTCAGGAAATTGGCCCTGTCGTTCGGCACTTCTTCAACCGCGACTCTCGCATCCTTCCTCGCCGCATCGAACGCGCTGCCGTAACTCCAGCCCAGGATCACGCCGACTTTTTTCCCTATCAGATCGTCAACCGTCCGGAAGTTGATCGGCTTGTCCCGGTTGAAATACACGGCGAGGTTTTCCGTGAGGATCGGCTCGCTGAAATCGTATTTTAGCTTACGTTCCTCAGTCTTGTAGAGCCCGCCGAGGCCGGCCCGGGAACGATCGATTTCGATCAAAGCCCTTTTCCAGGGCTTGGCTTCAAGACGCACCGGCACATCGAGCCGAACAAACGCGGCGGCAATCACTGCGGGATAAACCCCCGCCGCCTTGCTCGACCTGGAAAACATGAAGGGAGGATTCTCCGCATCGACATTGATCAACACCGGCTCGGTGGCCGAAACCGAACCGGACAAAGCAGCACACGCTACCGAGGCGAGAAGTGCACGGATCATTCTTTTCATGTCGAAACTTCTCTGAAGGCGGGCTGGAAGCGGTTCTCAAGTGGCACCGCATCGCGGGCGGGCTCGAACCAACGGCTATCACTAAAGTAATAGACGGCACCAATCGAGTCAAGCGGAATCCGGCATCGCACGGCAGGCATTTCTACGGCGGACTCCGGTCTGCAAGGCAATGAATACGGCCACCTTCAATGTGCATGCCATGCAAGCCAATGTTTGTAAGAGTCTAGCGGCATGCCTCGCCAGGATGGCTTAGTTACGAGCTTTGCCTTATCCGTTTTTCTATCGGCTAGGACTGAATGCAGTTCTCCGTCAAGCGGTAGTGCTCGCCCAGTGTCGACCGAAACCGCAAATGCTTCTTGAATGAGGGATGCAGACCGCGTAACCTCACCGGATTACAAAAAACCTGCAACGAACAGTTTCCTGCATCGATCAGGACAAAGGGAGTTCGCATGGTCTGGATGCTTATTGCAGTCGCCGTTGTTGTCTTCATGCTGTTGGTCATCGCAAAGAAAAAAGGCGCGCCGACTGCTACGGAGGAAATCGAGCCAGGCTCCTTTTTCCCCTCCAACTTTCCGGCACGCCGTGAAATTGTAGCGATTTGATTTTTTTATTTGTAGCGCCCGTGTTACTTGGACGGCGGGGCAATCCAAAGCAGGCTGAATGAACACTGTTCAACAAACGAGTAAAGTTGTTAAGTCAGGAGGGAATAAATGATTCCAAGCTGGACTATGGCAGGTGTTCTACCTCCAATTCGACCCGGAAACCTTGGCCATAGCGCTGACCGTTCGCCTTACCGCGCACCCTTAGTCGATTTAGTTGACGGATTTTCTTTTTCGCCAGAACGTATCAAGATTCTCGAAGGGCTCCTAGATTACCGGAAGGCGCTGCATCACTTAGGGCATGCCGTTCCACACAACTCAAATTGAATAATTTTGTTGGATGAATTTTTCGTCGATTTTCTCTCTTGACCGCAGCAAGCTGGTCCACCCTTTGCTTTCTGATTGTCTTTTCTATGGGAAGACAACGATGGAGGCATGGGC
>JANNNT010000077.1:0-12339 GCA_031398685.1 Rhodocyclaceae bacterium
TGATGGCATTGAGCGACTCAGTAATCAGTACCGAGATGTTGTCTCCCGTGGTCAACGCCTTATCCAGCGACCAGCGGTGAAACGCCAGGTAGATCTGACGATCCTGATAGGTCATGAAACTCAGATCGCCTGCGGGCAGCAAGGCATCGGCGTAGGGCACGATGACGGCGGTGGATTGGCCGCCCAGCATCTGGCGCTCCAGGCGATGCAGTTCCGGGAGCAACCCGGCCCCATCAGTATCAACAGGGCCATCGTTCGTGGCAACAGGAATGCCGCCCTCCTGGCTGCGCAACACACGAACCCCGCGCTCCAGGCTGACTTCGCAGATCTGCTTTTTGGTGTCCCGGAACAATTCGTCAACCAGGAACGACTGTAGGCTATGCAACGTCTCGCCCACCAGGAAACTGTCGAAAACATTTCGATACAGTACGAAGGTCGATGCTTCGCCAGCAAGGTATTTTTGCCGCAAGGTCTCCGCCCATTTGGGCAATGGGCTTCGCTCGGGCTTTGGGGTGGCCGTCATCGTTAGCGGACTCAGAGATTTTTGACCGGAGCAGCCTGGGCCGCGGCACGCGCCTGTTTCATGGCCTCAAGCTGCGCCTTGGCCGTGACAGTGCCGCTGCTCTGCCTCAACTTGTTCAGCCGAACGTCCAGATCGGAATTTTGCAACTCGGCACCGAGATCGGCTTGCGCAACCTGACTCTTGATGTGGTCCCGCACTGCGCCCAGCGCTTGCACTTCAGCATCCACCGACAGTCCGTCGAGCTGGCCTTGAATCATTAGCCTCGCCTGCGCGCTTTGCATCTGGGCCAGCATGCGATCCTTCTCCGATTTCAGTTTTTCAATCTCGGACTTCACCTGCATCAGCGAATCTTTGGCGTTGTCAGCATCGGCCGTGGCCTGGGTGGCTTCGGCACGAAGCTCGGCAATCGCGTCGTCAAGGATGTTCTTTTTCTGAATCAGGACGACGGCCAGATCGTCCTGATTGGTCGCCAATGCGGTTTCCAGATCCGCGTTGACGCGGACCAGGTCGCGCTCCTGCGCTTCGAGCCGGCTCGTAATTTCCTGCCGTCGGGCAATGATGGCGCCGGTGGTCGCTTTCAGTCTCGTATACTTCTCGATCATGGATGCAATTGCATTCTGATAGGCAATTTCAGGATGAGCCTTTTCGACGTCGGATACCCAGAGGGAGATGAACCCGGTCCACAGGTTGGATAAACGGGCGAAGATTGCATTGTTAGCCATGGTGTGATGCTCCTTGTGCGATTGAAAATGACGTTCGGATCAGCTTTTGACGCCGCGTGCTGCACGCCGTGCAGCATTAAGCGGGGTTACGGTAGACGCAGAGACGGTTGACTCGGGCTGACCCAGGCTGAAAAGCTCGCTCGCATCAAATTCAGCGGACACTTCTTCGGCGATCCGCAGGCGCGAAAGCGATTCTTCAATCTTGTTTCCCACTTCAGACGAGAACGGGGCCGCCATCACCAGTTGATAGACTTCTTCGATTTTGTCCGGCATGGAAACCAGAGTCGCTTCCAGCGTGTTTCGGCGAATCTCCAAACGGCGCGAGCGGTTGGCCGCTTCGACGTACTCAGCCAAAGCACGTTGTATCTGGTGTTCTTCGTCGGCGGCCAATGCAGGCGTTTTCAGTTGCGCCTGGAGTGCGGAAATCCGTTTTCGGACATCCTCATCACTCACCTGGGCGCGCCGTTCCTTGAGTGAAAGGTTGACTATGCACAGATTGAGATAGTCGACCGTCAGATCCGCCAGCTTGTCCACATCACGCGGTGTCAAGGTAGTACTTGCATCGCCAGCGGTCTGGTACAACGCGCTCACCCGCAGACGCATGTGTTCAAAGGTTTCCAGTACTCGTGTTTCGCCCCGTTGGCTCAATTCGTGCACCAGGCGATTTTGTCGCTCCACACGGGACGTGCGGTTGAATTGCACATCCACCGATGCCCGAAACGAGGGCATGTCAGGCACCACCAGTGCTGCCAGGATTTCTACCCCAAGGGTCGTCACCGCCGCCACGCCCAGGGCGGCCCAACCGAACGGGATGGACGCAAACATCGCGGCACACCCGGCAGCCGCAAGAAAGAGCAGATTGCGCGGGTGCCCAAGAAACGCACCTAAATAAGACCGGGTCTTTGTCACAGGAGTGTCCGTGGATGCTTACTTGGCGAACTTTGCCCAGATACGCGCGATGTCCTGCCTATCCTGTTCGGACAGGATAGGCATCGGCGACGAACGACTCAGGGCGGCGGTATTAGGCACGACCGCCGGGTTCGATTTCACGCTTTCATTCATGAATTCACCCGCCTTGAGGTTGGCATTCGCATAGCCCACGGCGTTCGAAATCTTGCCGATGACCTGCGGACGCAACAGATAGTCGACGAACAAGTAGGCCTCGCGTTTGTTTTTCGCATTCGCAGGAATCGAGATCGCATCGATCGCCAGCAAGCCGCCTTCCGTGGGCACGCGGTACTCGACACTGCCTTGCGATTTGGTCTGGGCCTGGACGACATCACCGGAGAATCCCAGGACAACACAGAGTTTCCCGGCCGCCAGATCCTCGACAAATCGATCCGTCGGAATGACCTTGACGAGTCCGGCAAGTTTATCGAGCACTCGCGATGCGGCGGCAATCGAGTTTTTCCCGTCCCATTTCGGCTGACCGCCGGCAATCGCCGCCAGCGGAACAATGTCGGTCGCGGAATCTTCAACACCGACCCCGCATGACTGAAAACGACGCGCCGTTTCAGGGTCGAATACGTTATTCAGGGACTCCATGTTTTGTCCTGGATACGCCCGCGCTGCCAGCTTGGGATTCCAGGCGATCCCCACCGTGTACCACATGTAGGGCAGGCTATAACTCCCCTCTTTGTCCCAGGTGCGCATGGCGGCATCCACGCGGGGGTCGAGATTGGCCAGGTTCTTCAGGCTGGTTTTGTCGAGTTTGCTCAGCAAGCCGTTGTCGGCCAGAGCGGGCACGGTATTCCCGGTCGGAATCACGACATCATACGGGGCGTTGCTGGCGCGCAGCTTGCCTTGCAAGTCCTCGTTGCTGGCGAAAATATCGTAGATGACCCGGATGTTGTATTCCTTTTCGAAATCAACCAATACGCTCGGCTCGATGTAATCCGGCCAGTTCAAAATCCGCACCGTAGCCGTCGCTTTCGAACCGGCACCGGCTACCGCACGCCTTAAATTCATCAACACCGTGGGGGTGATCAAGCCGTCGATGGTGACGCTTTGGGATTCCTGAAACGCTTCGGTGGCCACTTGGGTTTGCGGCCCAAAGGTGCCATCCAGTGGGCCGGCGTTGAACCCCAGTTTGCCGAGCAGCACCTGTGCTTCTCGCAAGCCTTGAGCGTCAACCAGCTTCTCGCGTCCCTTGTAGTTGCCTGCAGCCCAGTTCTGGCTCTGCCAGATTACCCGGCGTAGCGCATTCAGCGTGGAATCGTTAACCTGGCCGGTCGACGCCATTCCATGCTTGCTCGCAAAGACACGAAGGGCCTCCTGTGTCGCGGGCGTCATTACGCCAGTGGGTGTTTCACGCAGCAAGCCCATTCGAGCCAGCAGACGTTGGGCGATCTCGACTTTTGCATCACGCCCTGCGCTTGAAGCAAGCGCAGGTGCTGTTTCTGGTTTGGCAGGTGTTTCCGTGCCAAACACGAAACCCTGGGCCTGCACGCCACTGTTCAAGGCCATGCTACATATCATGGCGGCCAGTACTGTAATCGCACGAAGTTTCATCAGATCATCCTCTTAAAAATGGGTCCCGCTTTGGTCAATTCGATTATCTTCCCGAGGCAAAGCAAATAATGTTCTTGGACTGCGCCATCTGGAAAAAGCTCGCGGCCTTCTCCTGATCAGCGGGTAGGCCGCCCTGACCTTTCAGCGTCATTTCGCCGAGATGACAGGCTGCCGCGCCATCGCCGCCCTTGACGGCCTGCTCCAGATAAACGCGCGCCTGCGCGTAGTTTCCGCTGTCCAGAAATTTCCGCCCCATTTCACTGCTTTCGGACGGGCTGAGATGAGCGACCGAAGCGGCCTTGGAATTATTCACCGGGGGAACCGCCTCAACGGTTTTTTCCGGGGCACTGGCCACCGCTGTTGGTGTTACCGCTGGCGTTGCCGGGGCATTTGCCACGGATGGAGGCGCGGCAGTCGTTACTGCGGTACTTGCCGCGGGTGGCGCCGTCACGGTGATGCTGGAGGAAGACTGAGGGGCATCCATTTCAGAAAGCCATTCCTTTAGCCCAAGATGCCAGACGGCGGATACAACCGCACCAACCACAGCCAAGCCGATAAGTCCTTTTGAGAGAGGCGTCAGACTTGCCATCACATCATCCTTGTGCAGTCGAGATAAGCGCACCAAACTGGTTCGCCAGATTCTGGAGTTGCGTACTGGTTTTTTTGATTTCGTCCAGTTCGCGCGACGTTTGCAGCTTTGCCGAATTGAGCGTCCCTTCGTATTCGGCGGTCTCTTTTTCGGCACGATCAAGCTCTCTCGCTGCAAGGGCTTCCAGATCCGCAATCTGCTTGCGAATACCGCCAACGGTCTGCTCCGTGCGGGCACGCACCTCATCGACACGGGCCTGCGTTTCTTGCTCAAGCTGCTGCAGACTCAATTCAAGTCGCTGTGAATGTACCGCAAGCGCCTTGACCTTGGCATGGGCATCGGCAACCGGGTCGGCAATGGTCCATGACTCGTCAGCGGCATCCATGGCATTGATCGCCGTTCTGCGAATGGCCTCATCCATGGCACTCAATCCATCCAGCAAACGAAGCAAGCGCTCGGCGGGATACACCGAAGGCGAAACGCCTTCTTTCGTGTAGATGTCACCAAGATTCAACGGCGTGCCGCTAGCCCGAACCTCAATGGCCACCTCGGGTGCTGGCGCAGCAGCATCCTGGGCTTGTCCAGCGGCAGGACTTTCTGAATCCGGTGGTCCAGATGTTTCCTGCCTGATCAAACCCGCACGCTCCAGTAAATTCATCATCCCCTTCATGCCGTATTCTCCTGTCGAAATTCTACTGAATTGGTAAAACCAGCTCGCGCATAAGGATTGGCGAGATCGTCAATTATTGCGTGTTGGCATATTCTAGCCGCTGTAGAGGTATTGGTTAAGGCATTGACGCTAGTATGCCGTGGCTATTGTTATTAAGCGACATCCAGCCGTTCCCCGGTCTGGCCTCATTCCCAGAACGGCATAATCCCTTCCTCTCCCGGCGTACAGGCGAAGGCCGTATCGACACCCAATCCTCCGACCCACGCCAGTCGACCGCCAACCCACAGGAAAGGCAAGCGTGTTCTTTCCCACGGCGGAATGCCTTCTTCCTGAAGCAGCTTGCGCAGGCTGCGGCGCGGGCGTCTGGCGTCGGGCTTCAGGCGCTCGCCGCCCTGCCGCGACCTGAGCGACACGTCGCCGGCATCCAGCAGCGCACGGCGGATACCTGAACCCATCACTGGCACAAAGCGAACCCGCCTGCCGGTCCAGGGCAATTCGGGCTCACCCGCCCAAGACAAGGGCTCGTCAGGAGGCCGACGAGAATGCCCGACGATGTGGAGTTCGCCGCGATAGACGTGCAATTCACCATCGGGCGTTGCCAGGCAGGTTTCCGACAGCGCATCGGTGCTTGCCAGTTGCTTGAGCGCCTCGTCGATCCAGCGTGCATCCGGCGCGCGGTAACCCGCTGCGATCCATTCAAAGCGCAGCAGGTTACGGGCTCGCGCAAGAGAAAGCGCATTGAATCCGCTCAAACCGAGACGCCCCGCCGGTGAGATCAGCGCGGCGTGATCGATAGAGGCCAGATCGTCGAGCAGCGCGGCGCCTTCGGCGAAATGGCCGGCGGCACGCGCCAGCGACTTTTGCGCTCCGGGAAACTTCTCTTCCAGTCGCGGCAGCACGTCGCGGCGGAGAAAGTTGCGCCGGTAGTGAAGGTCATCGTTGCTTTCGTCCTCGATCCAGCGCAAGTCATGCTCGACGGCGTAGTCTTCAATCGCTGACCGAGGCACATCGAGCAGCGGCCGGATCAAGCTTGGTCCGCGTGGCTGCGGACGTTCAGCCAGCATGCCGGCTGCACCGGCAATCCCGGCACCGCGCAGGAGCTTGAGCAGAACCGTTTCCGCCTGATCATCGCGATGATGAGCCAGCGCCAGCCAGTCGGCATCACAATCGGCGAAAACGGCGTGCCGCATCCGGCGTGCGGCGGCCTCAAGGCCCTCGCCACTATCACGCGGGACATCGACACGAACGATGTTCAGCGGCACGGCGCAGTGCCGGCAGAATCCGGCGCAGAACTCAGTCCACGCCTCGGCGTTCGGACTGATCCCGTGATGCACATGTACGGCGGAAAGGGTTACCGGAAAACTGCCGGAGGCCACCAGCCGGCTGAGCGCATGCAGCAGTACAACCGAGTCGCGGCCGCCGGAAAGTGCAATGCACAGGCGCGAACCCGATGTCGGGCGCGCGGCAAGAAATGCTGACAGAATTGTGGCGAGCGGGATCACCACGCCTGCGGGCGAACGGTCAGCGCAACGATCAACGGATAGGCTGCTCTTTGGTGCGGCCATAAGCCATCAGACGTGTGAAGCGGGCTTCAAGCAGTTCTTTGACCGATAGCGCACTGACCTGCTTCAAGGAATCCTGCAAAGCCTTCTTGAGGTTCAGCCCCATCGCCACCGGATCGCGATGTGCGCCGCCGAGCGGCTCATTGACGATCCTGTCGATCAGTCCAAGTGTTTTCAGGCGGGTGGCCGTAATGCCCATGATTTCGGCCGCTTCACTGGCTTTTTCGGCGCTTTTCCAGAGGATCGACGCGCAGCCTTCAGGCGAGATCACGGCATAGGTCGAGTATTGCAACATCTGCACCACGTCGCCCACGCCAATCGCCAGCGCACCGCCCGATCCGCCTTCACCAATCACGGTGACAATGATCGGCACCGTCAATTCGGTCATCACATAAAGATTGCGCCCGATGGCTTCGGACTGGCCGCGCTCTTCGGCGTCGATGCCGGGATAGGCCCCCGGCGTATCGATAAAGGTCATCACCGGAATGCCGAACTTCTCGGCCAGACGCATCAGACGCAAGGCCTTGCGATAACCTTCCGGGCGTGGCATGCCGAAGTTGCGGTACAACTTTTCCTTGGTATCACTGCCCTTCTGGTGACCAATGACCATCACCGACTGGCCGTTGAATCGGGCCAGACCACCGACGATGGCGTGATCGTCGGCAAAGGCGCGGTCGCCGTGCAACTCTTCAAAATCGGTAAAAATGAGCCTGAGGTAGTCGAGCGTAAAAGGCCGCTGTGGATGACGTGCGACCTGCGAGATCTGCCACGGGGTGAGCTTGGCGAAAATCTCTTTGGTCAGGATCTGACTCTTTTTCTCAAGACGGGCAATTTCTTCGGAAATGTCGACAACCGAATCGTCCTGCTCAAAGCGCAGGGCTTCGATCTTGCCTTCGAGGTCGGCAACCTGCTGTTCAAAGTCGAGGAAACTGGTTTTCATCAGGATCAAGCCGGTACTGAAACGGCGCTCATTCTAACCCAAAGCCCCTGGATCGGTTCAGCACGGACAGCACAGTCAATAGGCCGGCTTTTCCTTGGCGTCGTTGTAACGTTTGACTCCGGCCATGATTTCCTGCTTGGCTTCTTCGATCCCGAGCCAGCCCCCGATCTTGACGAACTTGCCAGGTTCCAGATCCTTGTAGTGCGCGAAGAAGTGAGTAATCTGGTCAAGGAGGATCTGCGGCAGATCGCGCGAATGGACCACACTGCGATACATCCGTGTCAGTTTGTCGACTGGCACCGCGAGCAACTTGGCGTCACCACCGGCTTCGTCCTCCATATCCAGCATGCCGATCGGGCGACAGCGTACGACTACTCCCGGTGGAAGTGGAAACTGCGCCACCACCAGGACGTCAACCGGATCACCATCATCCGAGATGGTGTGCGGAATGTAACCATAATTACAAGGGTAGTGCATCGCCGTGGACATGAAACGATCGACGAAAATTGCGCCGCTTGCCTTGTCAACCTCGTATTTCACCGGGTCGGCATCCATGGGGATCTCGATGATCACATTGAAATCGTTGGGGAGGGAAAGGCCGGAAGGGACGTCATTCAAAGCCATATCAGTTTCTCTCGAAAGGTTGATTGAAAATCGTGGGTACGATTACGCCATTGTAGATAACGTCGGCTTACACCACGCTGAATGGCGGATTGTTTATTGTCGCGGTGTATTTTCAAACGCCTTCGACAAGTACTTCAAGTCAGTATGCAACCGGCACCGGATCAAGGCTCCGCCAGAGGTACCAAGTCGCCACCGAACGCCACGGGCGCCAGCGCTCGCCGAATCCGGCAAGATCGCGCCGCACGGGGCGCTCGCCGGCAAAGTAGTGCATGCTCACCGCTTTTTGCAGCCCGATGTCGTCGAGCGGAAAAACATCGGGGCGCAACTGGTTAAAGATCAGGAACATCTCGGCGGTCCACACACCAATACCGCGCACCGCTGTCAGCTCGGCAATAATTTCTGCGTCGCTCATGGACGACCAGCGGTCGAGGTGAATCTGCCCCGTGCTGAAGTGCCGTGCCAAGTCGCCAAGATACTCAACCTTGCGTCCCGACAGGCCGCAGCCGCGTAGCGTCGCGACGTCACTGGCCAGCACTTCGGACGGAGCCATCACCGGCAACACCGCCAGGACGCGCAGCCAGATGCTGTCGGCCGCCTTTACCGAGATCTGCTGACCGACGATGGAGCGCACCAGCGTGACGAAAGGATCGCCTCGGGACACCAGCGATGCGCCGGAAAACCGTTCGACAAAAACGGCCATCACAGGATCGGCCTGTGCCAGTTCCAAGGAACCTTGTTGCCAGTAGTCGGGGATCATGGCTTCATTGTAAGGTCGTCGAAATACAAATTTGCAAAAGTTGTTCGCAGTTAGCGCATTATTAGCTAATCTGGATTTTCGATTTCAAAAACAACAGGAGAAACGAGCATGGGAGAAAAAGTCTGGCTTAACAGCTATCCGGGGCATATGCCCGCTGAACTTGCCGCAACGCCGTTTTCATCGGTGACGGATCTGGTTAACGAGACGATCCGAAAATTCGGCGGCAAGCCGGCCTTTCACAACCTCGGCCACACCATCAGCTTTGACGAGCTGGATCGTCTTTCCCGCGATTTCGCCGCTTTCCTGCAAGGGTTGCCGGACATCAATAAAGGCGACCGTGTCGCCATCATGCTGCCTAATCTACTGCAATATCCGGTGGCGGTCTTCGGCATCCTGCGCGCCGGTCTGGTCGTGGTTAATGTCAACCCGTTGTACACGGCACGTGAGCTGGAAATCCAGATGAAGGACTCGGGCGCCAAAGCCATCGTCATTCTCGAGAATTTTGCCAGCATCCTGCAAGGCGTTCTGCCCAAGACAGCGGTTAAACACGTAATCAGCACGCAAATCGGCGATATGTTGCCGGTACCGAAACGCTGGCTCATCAATTTCGTCATCAAACGGATCAAGAAAATGGTGCCGGGCTGGCGCATTGACGGTGCCCTGCCCTTGCGGGCGGCGCTAGAACGCGGCGCCAAGGCTGAATTCACGCCAGTTAAGATCGGGCATGAAGACATCGCCTTCCTGCAATACACCGGCGGCACCACCGGCATCGCCAAGGGCGCCATGCTCACGCACGGCAACATGCTCGCCAATCTGGAGCAAGTCAGTTTGTGGATCTCCAGCAGTTTTAAGGAGGGTTGCGAAATCGCCGTTGCCCCGCTACCGATGTACCACATCTTCTGCCTCACCTCGACGCTGGGCTTCATGAAATGGGGAAGCCTGATGGTGCTGATCACCAACCCGCGCGACCTGCCAGCCTTCGTCAAAGAACTCAGCCACTGGAAGTTCAGCGTGCTGACGGGTGTCAATACGCTGTTTAACGCACTCATGAATACGCCCGGCTTTGATAAGCTCGATTTTTCAGCGCTGAAAGTGGTGGTTGGTGGCGGCGCATCGGTGCAGAAAGTAGTTGCCGAACGTTGGCAGAAAATCACCGGCACCTTCCTCACCGAGGCCTATGGCCTGACGGAAACTTCCCCGGGCGTCTGTTGCACGCTTCTGGGTACACCGTGGAACGGCACCATCGGCCTGCCCGTACCCTCGACCGAAGTCTCAATCCGCGACGAAATTTTCCATGAGTTACCGCTATGGAATGGCGAAGGCGATATCGCCAAATACACCGGCGAAATTTGTGTCCGCGGGCCGCAAGTCATGCGTGGCTACTGGAATAACGCCACAGAAACCGCAATGGTCATTCAAGACGGCTGGCTGAAAACCGGTGATATCGGCAACATGGATCAAAAGGGTTATGTCACCATCACCGACCGCAAGAAGGACATGATTCTGGTCTCGGGATTCAACGTCTACCCGAACGAGATCGAAAGCGTCGTGATGATGCACCCGGGTATCGCCGAATGTGCGGCCTTCGGCATCCCCGATGAACGGTCAGGCGAGTCCGTAAAGGTGGTCATCGTACGAAAAGACCCAAACCTGACCAAAGAGGATGTCATCGCATTCTGCACGACGCAGTTTACCGGCTACAAGCGCCCACACCATATCGAATTTCGCGATTTCTTGCCGAAAACAGCCGTCGGCAAGATCCTGCGGCGCGAACTGCGGGACGAGCCCAAGAACTAACGGCTGGCGCGAATCACCTTGGCCAGACGCTCGACGCCCTCTTCGATGCGGGGTGGCGGCACGGTGACAAAGGCCAGACGCAAGGCCTCGATCACCGGACTGGCCGCATAAAAAGGCGCACCCGGAACAAAAGCCACATTCTGCTCGACGGCTTTTGCCAGAACGGCCGAGGCGTCCATGCCCTTCGGCAATTCGGCCCACAGGAACATGCCGCCGCGCGGTTTGTTCCAGCGCACGCCTTCCGGCATGTGATGCGCCAGCGCCGCCAGCATGGCCGCACACTGCTCACGGTAGAGTGTGCGAATCGTCGGAATGTGCGTGTCGAGAAAACCATCCTTGATCACGTCGTACACCGCCATCTGCGAAAGCGTAGCCGTATGCAGATCAGTCGCCTGCTTGGCCTGTACCAGCTTGGCGCGCAAGTCGGGCGGTGCAATCACGTAGCCCAGACGCAGCCCTGGTGCCAAAACTTTCGAGAACGACCCCATATAGACCGTCCGTTCCGGTGCCAGCGAACGGATCGAAGGCGGCGTTTCACCGTCGTAGGAAAGTGCGCCGTAAGGGTCGTCTTCAAGAATCAGCAGGTCAAGTTCCCGCGCCCGTTGAGCGAGACGGTGGCGGCGCTTGCCGGCCAGCAGGCGTCCGGTCGGATTCTGGAAGTTCGGCAGGCAGTAAAGAAATTTCGATCCGCGCATCGACTCGGTCAACGCCTCGGGGATCAGACCATCCTCATCCGACTCAATCGACACATAGTTCGGGTCAAAAAGCGAGAAAGACTGCAAGGCACCCAGATAGGTCGGCGTCTCGACCAACACGGTGTCACCCGGATCAACCAGAACCTTGGCCAGCAGATCCAGACCTTGTTGCGAGCCGGAAACGATCAGTACCTCTTCCGCAGACACCGGGGCCTCGGGGGTGCCGATACGCGCAGCAATCCATTCGCGTAGCGGCGCATAGCCTTCCGTAGTGCTGTACTGCAAGGCCTCGCGACCCCGACTGGTGAGAACCCGATCAAGAGAGCGACGCATCTCGTCAACAGGAAATGTCGCTGGTGCCGGCAAGCCGCCGGCAAAGGAGATCACCTCTGGACGTTCGGTGACTTTAAGAATTTCGCGAATGGCCGAACTCTGAATCGCACGCGCCCTTCCCGAAAAAAGGCGGTTGAAATCCGGCGGGTTCATTTGACCCGAACAGTCGAAAATCATTTTCGTGGCGGCGTTGTTGGTCATGGGTATCAGTCACTGAAAATCGGTTTGGAGCCGGAATCGCTGTATCCAGCCTGATCGTGCAGTTTACGCTTTTTTGCGTCTGGCAAAAATGTGTTGCCCAAAAAAATCCCGGGGCAGGGCAATAAAAAAAGCGGATGGCCGATCAAGCGTCAACGTCCAAAATATGCGGTTTGACATCCAATTCATCGTAGGGCGTAGGCGTATGTTCAAAAAGCGGAAGCTGTTCGGCTACCGGCGCGCCATCACATTGGGCCATCGAGGATGAAACGGCAGGACGCGCCGGAAGAAAAAAATCGTGAATATCGAGCCATTTCACTTCGCCGCGCGGCAATCTTGAGAACAAGGCATTAGCGTCCTCCTGCGAGAGTTTTTTAGCCTGCTCGCCTTCCACCACAAATACCTCGCATCCAGACCG
>JANNNT010000112.1:0-1991 GCA_031398685.1 Rhodocyclaceae bacterium
TTTTCCCTGTTCGGCCTGTATTTCGCCCTGCGCGACCGACGGCCGCGTGCGGCGCGCGTTGCCTTGGGCCTTGCCTTGGGACTTGGCTCGCTGTTTTCGCTGGGGCGAATGATGCAGGGGGCGCATTTCCTCTCGCACAACGTCTGGACCCTGCTCTTCGACTGGACAATCTGCCTGTTGTGCTACCGGGCGGTGCTGTATCGCCCGGCTCACCCTGGGATGCGGCTTGCCCCAGATCGCTGCTTGGGCGAAACAGTGATTCCCTAGTGGCAAAAATTGCGGATATCGTTTTCAGCCACCTGTCGGTCATAGCTGTCGGTCGGCACCCCGTGGGAACGTCTTACGGCACCACTAATGACATCCCGCGCCAGGTTGCATCGCGAGGAATCCGTTCCATCCGACCTTCCTCCCGAGAGCGACTTGGGCCGGGTATCCACGGGAGGCCCGTTTGGCTTTTGATCCTGCTTTGTTATCTGACGTTGTTTGAACTGTCTTTCTTGATCTTGCCAATACTCCGTGGGGGTGCCGGTCGCCTGTGCTGATCGGGTTTGGGGCGTGACGTTCAACTCTACCGCCTTGGCCCTGCCGGTATCGTCCCGTCGTTCGGAGTAATGCGTTCGACCGTTGGCGTCTACCCACTTATAGATCTCCGCCTGGCTTGTTGGTGACACGGACAAGAGGGCCAGACAAACGCCCAATGCGGGTCGATTGATGTTTGATATTTTCATGGACAGGGTTTCTTTCTTTTCGATAATTTGTATCGAGTTCGGAAACCATGATTATGCAATCCAGAAATCGAAAGCATGCCGATCAGTGCAGAAAATAAATCGTCGCCTATCCTTTAGCACGTCGATTCGAACATCGCCTGGCGTTGCCTCAGTGACCATACCGTCGTTGAACTCGACGCCGGCTTTCACGCTGGCTAGCGCACGACTCAGCCGCTCCCGGGTCATGCGGCAACGCGGACGAACCCGTTCCAAGTGACTTTGTTAGAGCCCGGGGCGACAACGTCCCGCTTGATCAGCTCCCGATCACGCCGCCATCCTCGCGCGTGATGGCGACAATCGACGGGCGCGGCGGTGTGTTGCCCTTGAAGTCGAAGTCGGGCCAGCGCGTCGAGGGATTGTCGAAGGTTGAATCCTTGTACTCGCCCGGATGCTGGACGGCAACGAACAGCGTCTTGTTGTCCGGCGTGAAGGCCGGGCCGCACATCTCGGCGTCACGCGGGCAGGCGTAGAAGAACTTGGTCAGTCCGCGCCCCGCGCCATTCACGTCGCAGGCATAGACCCCGTCGGGGATGTTGGCGGTGCGCTGCGCCGATCCCTGGTCGGTGGTGATCCACAAACGGCCGCGGTTATCGAAGCAGCAATTGTCCGGGGCGGCCAGCCAGTTACCGTGCTTTTCGGTGTCCGGATGGTACTTGGCGCCGTGCTCCGGTTTGGCGGGGTTGCCGGCAAGCAGCAGCACTTCCCAGCGGAACTCGTCGGCCGTATGCACGGCGCCGCGTGCGCCATCGCTACCTTCACTGCCCGGCGGCAATAGCTCAATGATGTGGCCATAAGTGTTGGTCGCGCGCGGATGCAGTTTGCTGATCTGGTCGGGCTTGCGCGTGTTGTTGTTGGTCAGCATCACATAGACGCGGCCGTTGACCGGGTTGGTTTCCACGTCTTCCGGGCGGTCCATCGGCGTGGCGCCGAGCAGGTCGGCGGCGCGCCGCGTGTCGATCAGCACGTCGGCCTGGCTGTTGAAGCCGTTAGTCGCCGTCAGCGGTCCCTGGCCGAAGACCAGCGGCAGCCAGCGCAGCGTGCCGGCATCGTCAAACTTGGCGACGGACAACGTGCCCTCGTCGAGCAGGTCACGGTTGGCCGCCGGATTGCCGGCGTTGAATTTCTTCGCGGTGACGAAGCGGTAGATGTACTCGAAGGTTTCGTCATCGCCCGAGTAAACCACGACGCGGCCGTCCGGCGCGACGACGCAGGTTGCCGCCTCGT
>JANNNT010000117.1:0-9502 GCA_031398685.1 Rhodocyclaceae bacterium
AAGCCCGTGCCCACGTTTATCGGCGACAAGTTTCAAAACCATGACTTCTGTAATACTTCCTTCAGTTACAGCGTTAGACCAATTACGATGGTTTTTGTTGCCAGTGGCGAAAGCCTGCTTGGCCTACTGCATAGCAGGCACACAAAGATTGCGTCGTGAATTCTTGAACAAGCCGTTATCGAATTCGCGCTAGAGAAAGCCAGGTTGCAGTTGTATAGAACACCGCAACTTGACAGGATCCCATTGCTCAGAATCCAAAAAGCCCAACCTTGTGAGCTGGGCTATTCGATTCGCGTTACTGGCCCGCCCGGACCGATTCGAACGGCCTACCCCTTGGTTCGAAGCCAAGTGCTCTATCCAAATGAGCTACGGGCGGTGTTGGTTATTCATATTAACTGGCGCCAAATTAGTGCGGAACACCCAGTTTTTTACACACGGCATCCTCGAAAGGACCTTTCACTATGATCCAACCATCGCCCGGTGAAATTTGCGAGCATATTTCGAAATCACTCCCTGCGCTGTGCCACTTGTACCACGCCGCTGGACCAGCCCAAAGGTGGGTACAGATGAACGTTGCGGAGATGAATACTGCGACCTTTTCAAGCCTCATCGAAGCTTACCACCAATAGAAAACGGGCTACGTTTGATTGTCTCCATTCTTCCACCAATCCAGCCATGCCGGTTTTTCTCTGGCGCCCACGGCCTCAAATCGCCCTAAATCAGGGGACAAACTGGTTGCACAAGAGCTAGAATGCACTTAGCCCAACCTTGAGAGTTGGGCTAAGTAATTGTTTTTATTGGTGGTGATGGGCAGAATTGAACTGCCGACCTATGGGTTATGAATCCATCGCTCTAACCAACTGAGCTACATCACCGAGAAGGCGCGAGATTATAGAGTTGCGAACGGTAGCTGGTCAAGTTTTACGGCCACACAACGCACGCAAGCTTGACTATAATGCAGCCATGCCACTACCCGCATCCCTTGTTGCATCGATTGTCAGCGCCATTATCGAGGCTGCGGCGCAGAATCCTGCGTCCAATACCCAACGGTACGACGTTTATACGACGACCCGCACGCTGCCACCGGAAGCCAAGCTGGGTGAGATGCTGCCGCCAACAGGGAACGGTCTCGTGGTCATTGACGGGCAGTCGATACCCTTGGCGCCTGCAGTCCAGTTCAGAAGCCAGCGAAACCTGATCGTCATGCCGATGACCATTCAGGACACAAAGGACGTCGTTTACATCACTAACGCATCCGGCGCGATTCATCGCGTGTGGATGCTCAACCCAGCCGAAGTTTCGGCGCATCAAAAAAACTGATCAAGGAAACATGGTAAAAAAACTGTTCATCCGCACCTTTGGGTGCCAGATGAACGAGTACGATTCGGACAAAATGGCCGACGTACTCGCTGCTTCTGAAGACATCGTCAAAACCGACACCCCTGAAGACGCCGACATCATTCTCTTCAACACCTGCTCGGTGCGCGAGAAGGCGCAGGAGCGTGTTTTCCACGAACTCGGCCGCGTCCGGCTGCTCAAGAAAGCCAAACCCGGCCTGATCATTGGCGTTGGTGGCTGCGTGGCCAGCCAGGAAGGCGCGGCAATTGTTGCGCGTGCGCCTTACGTGGATATCGTTTTCGGGCCACAAACCCTGCATCGTTTGCCACAACTGATAGCCGAACGTCGCCGACTTGGCAAGTCGCAGGTCGACATTTCCTTCCCGGAAATCGAGAAGTTCGACAATCTTCCGCCAGCCAAGGTGGATGGAGCGTCGGCCTTCGTGTCGATCATGGAGGGCTGCAGCAAGTTTTGCACCTTCTGCATTGTTCCCTACACCCGCGGCGAAGAAGTTTCCCGTCCCTTCGACGACGTGCTGACCGAAGTCGCCGGATTGGCCGCGCAGGGCGTCGGCGAGATCACCCTGCTGGGGCAGAACGTGAATGCCTACCGTGGTGCCATGTCAGCCGGGGAGGAAAAAGCCGACCTCGCGCTGCTCATCGAATACATTGCCGAGATTCCCGGAATTGAACGCATCCGTTATACGACATCACACCCACGCGAAGTGTCGCAGCGTTTGATCGACGTCTACGCGACCGTCCCGAAACTGGTTTCGCATCTGCATTTGCCCGTGCAATCGGGCTCCGACCGTGTTCTGGCCGCCATGAAGCGCGGCTATACAACGCTCGAATTCAAGAGCCTGGTACGGAAGCTGCGCGTTGCACGGCCTGATCTGTCGCTTTCTTCAGACTTTATCGTCGGCTTCCCCGGCGAAACGGCTGATGACTTTGAAAAGACGATGAAGCTGATCGATGAAGTTGGTTTCGACGCATCGTTTTCCTTCCTTTACAGCTCCCGTCCCGGCACGCCAGCGGCTGAACTCACGGATGACACGCCACACGAGCTCAAGATCGAACGCCTGATGCGCCTGCAAAAACGTATCGAGGAACTGGCGCAGGTCGTTTCGCAATCCATGGTCGGCACGGTCCAGCGCGTGCTGGTCGAAGGCTTGTCGAAGAAAGACGATAGCGAGCTTGCCGGTCGTACCGACAATAACCGCGTCGTCAATTTCATCGGCGGGTCTGCCAGCAGCGCCCGTCTGGTGCACCGCTTTATCGACGTACGCATCACGTCGTCCCTGCCGCATTCGCTGCGCGGCGAAATCGTAACGCGGGAATCATGAGCCCTAAAACCACTGTCAAATCCAGGGCCATCGAGCTCCTGCTCTCGCCGACCAACAACACCCAGCTCGCCAACCTGTGTGGCGTTCTCGACGAAAACCTGCGCCAGATCGAAACTGCGCTTGACGTTTCCATCGCTCGGCGCGGTGAACGCTTCACACTCCGCGGCGAGCCAGTGCAGATGGCGCGCGCCTCCGAAGCACTGCAGATGTTCTATGCTCTGGCCAAGGACACGCTCTCGGTCGATGAGATCCAGCTCGGTCTGATCGAACTGAGCAATCGTCCGGCACGCAGGGATTCGGCCAGCGGCAGTCTGTCGTCACCAGCGCTGATGACGCGCAAGACCGAGCTGCACGGCCGCACGCCGCGCCAGATCGAGTACCTCAAGCATATCCAGGAACACGACATCACCTTCGGTACCGGCCCGGCCGGCACTGGCAAGACCTATCTGGCGGTGGCTTCGGCCGTCGACGCGATTGAACGCGAACTGGTGCAGCGTATCGTCCTCACCCGGCCAGCGGTCGAGGCCGGCGAGCGGCTTGGCTTTCTGCCCGGCGATCTGGCACAGAAGGTTGATCCCTATCTGCGCCCGCTCTACGACGCCCTCTACGACCTGATGGGCTTCGACAAGGTGGCCAAGCTCTTCGAACGAGGCGCCATCGAAATCGCCCCGCTCGCCTATATGCGCGGGCGCACGCTGAACCATGCTTTCATCATCCTCGACGAAGCACAGAACACAACGCCCGAGCAGATGAAGATGTTCCTCACGCGCATCGGCATCGGCGCCAAGGCCGTAGTTACCGGCGACGTAACGCAAATCGACCTGCAACGCGGACAGAAAAGCGGCCTGATCGAAGCGCGCAAGATTCTCAGGGAAGTGCGTGGTATTGCCTTTACCGAATTTCAGAAGGAAGACGTAGTGCGCCACCCCCTGGTTGCGCGCATCGTTTCTGCCTATGAAGCGCATACGGCTGCGCTTGAGTCGCAATTGAATGACAAGTAAGCGTCTGAACCTCAGTGTGCAATACGCCTGCAACTCGGAGGTCTCACCCTTGCGCCCGCAAATTCGCTCCTGGGTGCGTGCTGCACTGGATGTGGACGGCAAGCGTGGCGGGCAGATCACCGTGCGTTTTGTCGATGGCGAAGAAGGCCGGTTACTGAACAAGGACTTTCGCAGCAAAGACTACGCGACCAATGTATTGTCCTTCCCCTACGAGGAGGAGCCGGTCGTCTGCGGCGATCTGGTCGTCTGTGCGCCCGTGGTCGAGCGCGAAGCCGTCGAACAGGGCAAGACTCTGGAAGCCCACTACGCGCATCTGGTCGTGCACGGTATTCTGCATTTGCAGGGCTACGATCACGAGACGGGGCAAAAGGCCGCAGGTGAAATGGAACGCTGCGAATGTATGATCCTGACTGCACTTGGCTATGACAACCCTTATTCGGGAGAGCAGTAAGGACTGAGGGTAGAACACCCGTTCCCACTTCAATCCTGACTCCTCACTCATCACGGATGTATGGAAAGCAGCTTAGGCACTAAACCCCGATTTCTGGAACGACTCTCTTCCCTTCTCCTGCGCAAGCCGGAAGACAGGGAACAGCTCGTGCGGCTTCTGCACTCGGCACACGAGCGTAATCTGCTTGACGCCGACGCGCTATCGATCACCGAAGGCGCACTCGCCGCGTCCGAAATCAGCGTGCGCGATGTCATGGTGCCGCGCTCACAAATGAAGGTCATCGACATTGATGACCCATTGAGCAAAATCATTGCCCACGTCAATCACACCGCGCACTCGCGCTTTCCGGTCATCGACGGCAACCGAGAAAACGTCATCGGCATTCTTCTGGCCAAGGATCTGCTGCGTTTGCAAACCGAAAACAAATTTAGTCTGCGCGACTGGCTGCGCCCGGCCGTATTCATCCCCGAATCCAAGCGCCTGAATGTGCTGCTGCGTGAATTCCGCGTGTCGCACAATCACATGGCCGTGGTGGTCGATGAATACGCGGGGGTTTGCGGCCTGATCACGATCGAAGACGTTCTCGAACAGATCGTCGGCGACATCGAAGACGAATACGATTTTGACGAAGACGACGACAATATCCGGCTCGATCAGACCGGCCGCTACCGCGTCAAGGCGCAAACGCCCATTGAAGATTTCAATGCCATCCTCGGAACGCAATTCAGTTGCGACGAGTGTCATACCGTAGGCGGCCTGATCCTTAACCATCTGGGCCGGGTCCCCAGGCGCAACGAAGCCGTCGAGCTTGAGGGCTTGCGCATCAAAGTTCTGCGCGCCGACAGTCGCCGGCTCTACACCCTGTTTGTAAGCGTCGCGCAGGATACGGATGGCCCACCGGCCTAAGCCGAGCACGTTGCGCCTGATCGCCGCGCTACTGCTCGGCGCGGCAAGCGTACTGGCTTACGCGCCCATCGGCTGGTTCCCGCTGATCTGGCTGACGCTGGGCGGCCTGTTCACGCTGCTTGGCATGGCCGCAAGCGAAGGCCGGCGCGCGCGCGAAGGCGCGCTCATTGGTGCTGCTTTCGGCTTTGGCCTGTTTATGACCGGCGTGTCGTGGGTCTATGTCAGTCTGAGTGTTTTCGGGGGCATGCCTGCTCCGGTTGCGGCATTGTCCACCTTCCTGTTTTGCTGCGTGCTGTCGATTTACCCGGCACTGGCGGGGGCTGTGTTTGTCCGCCTCTCTCCGGCCGTCTGGTGGCAGCGCAGCCTGTTTTTTGCTGCGCTTTGGGTACTCACCGAATGGCTGCGCGGCTGGGTCTTTACCGGATTCCCCTGGCTGGCTGTCGGCTACTCGCAGACACCGCCCAGCCCGCTCGCCGGTTTTGTCCCGGTGCTGGGAGTCTACGGCGTTTCGCTGCTGACTGTGCTTGTCGCCGCACTGATCGGCGAAGCTATGCGGCACGGATTCGATCACGCGCTCAGCACTCCGCGTGCGCGACTGTGGCTCACTGCGGCACCTTTGCTGGCCGTCGTGCTGCTGATCGCCAGCGGGACCGTGTTGAATAATCAGCGCTGGACTTTGCCGCAAGGCGCACCGCTGAGTGTTGCCTTGCTGCAAGGCAATGTGGCGCAGGATCTTAAATGGCGGCCGGAAAAATTCAGCGCATCACTGCGCACCTACTACCAGCTGGCGCTTGAAAATCCGGCACAGCTGACCGTACTGCCTGAAACGGCACTGCCGGCCTTTCTGCATCAGGTTCCGGCCGAATATCTCGACGAGCTGAAAAAACTCGCGGAGCGCCAGCAGGGCGACCTGCTCTTCGGAATTGCTCTCAGCGACACGACGAAATACTCCAATGGCGCAGTCAGCCTTGGCAATTCAAGGGAGCAGCGTTACCGCAAGTCGCATCTGGTGCCCTTTGGTGAATTTGTCCCGCCGGGTTTTGCCTGGTTTCTTTCCTTGGCCAGCATCCCGATGTCGGACTTCACGCCCGGCGCGAACACACAGGCCCCAATGAACATCGCCGGGCAAAAAATCGCCGTGAACATCTGCTACGAAGATGCCTTCGGTGAGGAAATCATCCGCTCACTTCCTGAAGCCACGCTGCTGGTGAATCTCTCCAATGTCGCCTGGTTCGGCGACTCGCTGGCACCGGCGCAACACCTGCAGATCGCGCGGATACGCGCCCTCGAAACCGGGCGCATGATGCTGCGCGCGACCAACACCGGCATGACGGCCATTGTGGGCACCGACGGCCTGGTTCAAGGCGTCCTGAAACCCTTCACGCGCGCTGCATTGCGTGGAGAAGTTCAGGCCTATGTTGGCTCCACCCCGTATGTGCGCTGGGGCAACTGGCCGACCATTGGCATAGCGCTGCTGTTGATTGCTTTCCTCTGCAAGCGCAAAGCAGTATGCTGATTGACAACATAGAAATCGGATATTCGCTCCATGGCCCTGCTTTCCTGGTCCAATCAGTACTTGATCGGCAATGAACTCGTTGATGCCGAGCACGAGCAATTGTTTCGTCTGCTCAACGATTTCCACACCCGCTGGGTGGACGCACGTGATCGTCAGGACATCGCAAAAGTACTGAATCAGCTGATCGTTTACGCCCAGCTGCATTTTCGTCATGAAGAGAAAATCATGGCGGACACGTGCTTCCCGAAACTTGCCGAGCACCAGCAAATCCACGAAGCCATGGTCGACACGATCTTCCATCTGCAAAAATCCTATGAAGAAGCAAACCTTCGCCTGGAAATGGACACGATGAAGTTCGTCAAGTCCTGGCTGGTCGGGCATATCCTCGAAAATGATTATCTCTTCCGGGACTTTCTGGCGCGCAAGAAAAGCGCGGCGGAAGCGGCAGCATAGACCGCCAGTCGAACCTCCGCCTAGATCGCTACTTACTACGACATTCCAAACTAACCGGGAGAGCATTTATGTCTGCACCATCCGTTTTAAAGCCGCTTATCGAAACTGCCGGCATCAAGCTGGTGAATTCCACCGAGATTTATCCGGCGCTACATCAGTCAGGCGACGCGGGCTTGCCGATGCTGGTGGTGGAGAATGAACTCGGTCGCGCCGTGATCGCCTTGCAGGGCGCACATTTAATGGCATTCCAGCCTGTCGGGCAGCGCGAGATGTTATGGTTATCACCGAAGAGTGTTCTGGAATCCGGCAAACCCATTCGCGGCGGCATACCGCTTTGCCTGCCCTGGTTTGGCCCGGGGCCGGACGGCAAGTCCATGCACGGCTTCGCGCGCACCATGGCGTGGAATCTGGTGGCTGCAGAGGTCATGGAAAATGGTGCGACACGTCTGATACTAGAGTTATCGGGAGATGCGGCCACCAGCGAGATGTGGCCGCACGCCTTTGCTTTCCGTCTCGAAATACTTGTGGGCAGCGAACTGAAACTGCTCATGACGGTGGAAAACTGCGGTAGCGACGTCGCCCCGCTGGCCTTTGCGTTCCACACCTACTTCGCCGTACCGAATGTCGCGCAGGTCAGCGTAGCGGGCCTGGAAGGCACGATCTACATTGACAAGATGGACAACCTCACGCGCAAGCAACAGGAAGGCGAGGTCACGATCAGCGCGGTGACCGACCGGATCTATCTGGACGTACCTGCTCGGCAGACGCTGAAAAGCGCCGAGGGCATTGTCACCATTGAATCCGACGCCAAATGCACCGTAGTCTGGAACGCCTGGACCAACGACAAGAACATGGTCGATCTCGGCGAGGGCAATCATGTCGGTTATATCTGCGTCGAACGCTGCGATGTTGCCGACCACGCGGTAACATTGCAACCGGGTGGAAAATACCGGACCTCGATGACTTTGTCCTACTGAGCGCACAGCCTCCGAACGCCTTCTTGTCAGGCGCAAAACCAAGTAAAATCGGCCTTTGTTCAGCATTTGCGAAGCCTTTCATGCCTACTTTTCAGGAAGTCATTCTGCGTCTCCAGAATTTTTGGGACAAACAGGGGTGCGCGCTGCTCCAGCCTTACGATATCGAGGTCGGTGCCGGCACCTTTCACACCGCCACCTTCCTGCGCGCCATCGGCCCCGAGCCGTGGAATGCCGCCTTCGTACAACCGTCGCGCCGCCCCAAGGATGGACGCTACGGTGAAAACCCGAACCGCCTGCAACACTATTACCAGTATCAGGTTGTTCTGAAGCCCTCGCCGGCGAACATTCAGGAACTCTACCTGCAATCGCTGGAAGCGCTGGGCATCAACCTTCAGGAGCACGACATCCGCTTCGTCGAGGACGACTGGGAATCCCCGACGCTCGGTGCCTGGGGTCTGGGTTGGGAAGTCTGGCTGGACGGCATGGAAGTCACACAATTCACCTATTTCCAGGAAGTCGGTTCGCTGACCTGCAAGCCGGTACTCGGCGAGATTACTTACGGCCTTGAACGTCTGGCCATGTACCTGCAAGGTGTCGAGAACGTCTATGACCTCGTCTGGGCGGAAGGCCCGGGTTACCGCGTAACCTATGGCGATGTCTATCATCAGAACGAGGTCGAACAATCAACGTACAACTTCGAGCACTCCAACGTCGAACTGCTGTTCCGTCACTTCGGTGACCACGAATCCGAAGCCAAGCGCCTGATGGCGCTGAATCTGGCGTTGCCAGCTTTCGAGCAGGTCATGAAGTGCTCGCACTGCTTCAACATGCTTGATGCCCGCGGCGCCATTTCGGTCACCGAACGCGCCGCCTACATCGGCCGCGTGCGCGCCCTGGCGCGCGAAGTCGCACAGTCCTACTACAACTCGCGTGAAACCCTGGGCTTCCCGATGTGCAAAGCGCCTGCCGTCACCACCACCGCGGAGGCGAAATAACATGAACGTGTTGATTGAACTGCGCACTGAAGAGTTGCCGCCAAAGTCGCTAAAAACGCTTTCCGAGTCCTTTGCCCACTCCGTTTTTGCCGCGCTCAAGGATCAGGCTTTTGCCTCGGCGGACAGCATCTGTACGTCCTACGCTACGCCACGCCGCCTGGCGCTGATGGTGACCGACATCGTCGAACAGCAACCCGACCGCGTGATCGAGAAAAAAGGCCCGGCCGTGAGCAGCGGTGTTGACGCCACCGGCAAGCCGACCAAGGCGCTGGAAGGCTTCATGCGTTCGGCTGGCGCCACCTTCGAGCAGTTGCAGAAGGCCAGCGACGGCAAGGCCGAGTACTTTGTAGCCCGCACCGAGAAGAAGGGCGAAGGGCTTGACACCCACCTGGCCGACATCGTCACCCAGGCACTGAAGAAACTTCCGATCCAGAAACTTATGCGCTGGGGCGATTCCGAACACCAGTTCGTGCGCCCCGTGCACAGCCTGATCATGCTGCACGGCAGCCGCGTCGTCGCGGGT
>JANNNT010000135.1:0-6244 GCA_031398685.1 Rhodocyclaceae bacterium
ATTCCAAAACCCCCGCCGGTGCAAACCGGGCGGGGGTTTTCTTTTTTGAACTTCCGTCCAGCCAAACCGCCTATAGCAGTAGCTCTTGAAAGGAGATGTTCATGTCCAGTACTAAAACCGAAAGCCTCACCGGCGCTCAGATCGTTGTGCGCCTGCTCGAAAGACAGGGCGTGCGAACGCTGGCCGGTATCCCTGGCGGCGCCATTCTGCCGATCTATGACGCCATGTCGCAGTCGAGTTTGATCCATCACGTACTGGCACGCCACGAGCAGGGCGGTGGTTTCATGGCGCAAGGCATTGCCCGGGCCACCGGTGAGGTGGCGGTCTGCATGGCGTCATCCGGTCCTGGTGCAACCAATCTGCTGACGGCCATCGCCGATGCCAAGCTCGATTCGATCCCGCTGGTGGCGATCACCGGTCAGGTTCCCAAGCCGATGATCGGCACCGATGCCTTTCAGGAAGTCGATACGTACGGACTGACCATACCCATCACCAAGCACAACTTTCTGGTCGGCTCAGCGGAGGAGTTGCTCGGTGTCATCCCGCTCGCGTTCCGTCTTGCCGCGTCCGGACGCCCGGGTCCGGTGCTGATAGATATTCCCAAGGATGTGCAGAACCAGCGCGTCGAAGTCAGCGAGTGGCCGGAACCGGGCGTGGCTGATCCCGTGCCGTTGCCGAGTGCCGATCTGATTGCCCGCGCGGCGGCGATGATCAACGAGTCAACGCATCCCATGCTTTATCTTGGCGGTGGCGTGGTGCATTCCGGAGCGTCCAGTCAGGCGGTGGCCTTCGCCGAAAAGGCCAGCCTGCCAACCGTGATGACGCTGATGGCGCTGGGTTCGATGCCGGTTGATCATGTGCTGTCGCTGGGCATGCTGGGGATGCACGGCGCGCGTTACACCAATTTTCTGCTCGATGAATGTGATTTGTTGATTGCCATCGGCGCCCGCTTTGATGATCGGGCGACGGGCAAGGTGGCGGCGTTCTGCCCGCAGGCGAAGATCATTCATATCGACATCGATCCGTCAGAACTCGACAAGATCAAGACAGCGCACGTCGGAATCATGGGTGACGTGAAAGCGGTGCTCGAACTGCTTGCGCCGCAGGTCAAACCCACACTGCGCGAAGACTGGCTGTCGCGAGTGGCCGAACTGAAGGCTTCACACCCGCTACGCATGCCGGGCATTGAAGATCCGCGTACGCCTTACGGCCTGATTCGCGCCATTGCTGATTGTCTTGATGACGAAGCAACGATTACGACCGACGTCGGCCAGCACCAGATGTGGGTGGCGCAGGCGTATCCCTTGCGCCGAGCGCGCCAGTGGCTGACCTCCGGGGGTCTGGGAACGATGGGCTTCGGGTTGCCGGCAGCAATCGGTGCGGCGTTGGCCGAACCGGAACGTACGGTGGTCTGTTTTTCGGGGGATGGCAGCATTCTGATGAACGTGCAGGAGTTCGCCACGGCCGCCGAAGAGGAGGTCAACGTGAAAGTCGTGTTGATGAATAACTCTTCGCTCGGACTCGTTTTCCAGCAGCAGACCATGTTCTATGGCGAACGGATCTATGCTTCGAAATACAAGGGCGTGCCTGATTTCATCAAGGTTGCCGAAGGTTTCGGCTGGCTGACGCTTGATCTCGACAAGGCGGACGATCCGGTCGCTGCGCTGAGCAAGGCGCTGTCTTCACGTGGTCCCATGCTGATCCATGCCAGCATCGACATGCGTGAGCAGGTTTTACCCATGGTGGCGCCCGGCGCGGCCAACAAAGACATGATCGGAGGCTGAACATGAATTCCATTACAAAAACTGAAAACCGGGCACTCGCCCATACGGTGCTTGAGCTCGATGTGAACAATCATGCGGGTGTGATGTCGCACGTCGTCGGCATGTTTTCACGGCGTGCCTACAACGTCGAAGGCATTCTCTGCATGCCGGTGGGTGACGGTGCCACCAGCCGCATCTGGCTCACGGTCAACGAGGACTCCCGGCTCGATCAGATGGTGAAACAGATCGAGAAGCTGGAAGACGTGCTGGCCGTGCGTCGGCACGGTGCCGCGCATGAAGTGTTCGAGCGGCTGGAGGAGTTTTTCCGCTAATCAGGGATGGGCTGATGCCGATTCGTAAGCGAGCAGGGCATTCTTGCGCTCGCTTACGCAGAGGTATTGGCCGGTCTCCCGGCTTTCGCGGATGACGCGGTGGCAGGGGGCGCGCAGCGCCAGGCCGCTCATGTCGGCAGCCTTTGTCGCGTTCGCGGCAGTTTCACCAGACCGGTGGTCAGGGCGATTCCGGCGAGAACAAGCAGACCGCCGGTGACGGCATCCAGGCCAATGGTTTCGTTCAGGAAAATGAATCCCCAGAGCACACCGAACACCGGAATGAGAAAAGCGACGGAAAGTGCCCGTGTCGGGCCGACATCCTGAATCAGCCGGAAGTAGAGCAGGTAGGCGGCACCGGTGCACAGGATGCCAAGCGCGCTAAGCGCCGCCCAGTCCCCGGCCAGCGGCGTTTGCCGCAGCGGAGCAAAGACTAACAACGGGAGAACGAGCAGGCTGGCCATCCACGTGCTTCCGTGAGCGTTGCTGAAGGGCGTGGCGGACGAGGGGAAAGCCTTGGTATAGGTACTGGCCAGGCTGTACGACATGGGCGCGATCAACCCGGCGGCGATGGCCGGCCAGCCAGCGCTGCCAGCCAGCGAAACGCCGTTGCCGACGAGCAGGACAACACCCGCCAGACCGCAGAGCAGGCCCAGAGCGACAGAGCGCGTAATCGGCGCGCGCAGCCATACGGCGGCGATGATTGCGCCAAAGAGCGGCGAAGTCGCATTGAGAATGGACAACAGCGAAGCCGAAAGTGATTGGGCGGCATAGGCGAAGAGAGTGAACGGCAACGCCGAATTGAGCAGGCCGATGATCAGGTAGTGTTTCCAGTGGTGGCGAAAATCGGGGCTCTTTTTCAGCCACAGGCTGGCGAGCCAGAGAAAAACCGCAGCGATCGTAACGCGGAAGGCGATCAGGGCAACCGGGCCGAAAACCGGAACACCGATGCGCATGAAGAGAAATGATCCGCCCCAGATGGCGGCCAGCAGGAACAGGCGAATCAGGCTTGCAGTGTCCATGAAACAGTCTCTTTTTATTGATTCAGGTCGCCATTGTCGCTGCGGAAGTCGTGGCATGCCACCCGATTCTTGCGATCTAGACGGCAACCCCTGTCCGGGCTTTTGCCGAGATGATGAAAATCGCTATACCATCTATACCATGCGCGACAGATTGCCTGACTTCGGGAGTGATCGTTCAAGGAGAACGTATGCGTTTGCTGCTCGTCGAGGATGACCCGATGATTGGAGCCAGTGTGCAGAGTGGCCTTAGGCAGGAGGGTTACTCGGCGGACTGGGTGCGCGATGGTGCCGCCGCCGAACTGGCGATAGCCAACGGCGTTTACGAACTGATCCTGCTCGACCTTGGCTTGCCGCGAAAAACGGGTCTGGAACTACTCGCCAGCCTGCGCAAGAAAGGCATGGTCGTGCCGGTGCTGGTGATCACGGCGCGCGATTCGGTGGCTGACCGGGTCAAGGGGCTGGATGCCGGCGCCGACGATTATCTGGTCAAGCCCTTCGACCTTGATGAGCTCTTTGCGCGCATCCGCGCGCTGATGCGGCGTCAAGCCGGGCGTGCGTCGCCGGTGATCGAACACGGTTCGCTTTCGCTCAATCCGGCAACGCATGAAGTCTCCCTGAACGGTTCGCCGGTCAACCTCTCCGGTCGCGAATACGCCTTGCTGCATGCGCTGCTGGAGCAGCCCGGCGTGCCGCTCTCGCGCGCCCAACTGGAGGAACGAATCTACGGCTGGGATGAGGAAATCGAGAGCAATACGGTCGAGGTGTACATTCATTCCTTGCGCCGCAAGCTGGGGGCCGAATGGATACGCAACGTTCGCGGTGTGGGCTACCGGGTGCCTGAACTCTCATGAATTCAATCCGCCATAATTTGCTGGTGGCGCTGCTTGGTGCCCTGTGCGTGGTGATGCTGCTCGGCGGCTGGGCCACGTATCGAGCGGCGCGCGAGGAAGCCGGCTCATTGTTCGACTACCAGTTGCAACAGATCGCCCTGTCACTGCGCGATCAGACTTTTCTGGGTTCCGCCGAAGCGCTGGCCAGCGACGAAAGCCTGGATTACGTGATCCGTGTCTGGGATCGGAGTGGCCTGACGGTCTATTACTCGCGGCCGCACCAGACCTTGCCCGAGCTTACCCGGCTGGGCTATTCGACGGCCGATACCCGCGAGGGCGAATGGCGTGTTTTCGCCATTCAGTACCATGGCCTGACCATCTCCGTCGCGCAGCCGATGCGCGTGCGCAAGCAGCTGGCCGCCGCTGCCGCCTGGAGCACGCTGAAGCCGTATTTTGTCCTGCTCCCGGTGCTTGGTTTGCTGATCTGGTTTCTGGTCAGTCGTGGCTTGCAGCCGCTGGCCCGAATTGCGCGCTCGGTGCAGGCGCGCACGCCCGATTCGCTCGACCCGCTCCATGAGGTTGAAGTGCCTGAAGAAGTAAAGCCTCTGGTCTTCTCGCTGAACGATCTGCTGGCGCGGCTCAAGGCGGCGCTGGAAGCTCAGCGCGCCTTTGTCGCCGACGCCGCACACGAGTTGCGCACGCCGCTGACAGCGCTGCAACTGCAAGTGCAGCTTGTTGAGCGTGCCACCTCCGATGACGACAGGACGGCGGCGCTTGGTGAGTTGAAGAGCGGATTGCAACGAACCATCCATGCCGTTCAGCAACTGCTGACGCTGGCGCGACAGGAGCCGGGAGCGGCCGAGTACCAAATCACCACCGTGAGTCTCGCCGAACTGGTGCGGCGTTCAGTGGTTGAGCATGGGCGGATCGCCGATGTCAGGCACATTGACCTGGGCGTTACGCAGGCTGACGAGGCAGCGCGTGTGTCGGGCGATGTCGAGGCCCTGCGCATCCTGCTGTCCAACCTCGTTAGCAATGCGCTGCGTTATACCCCCAGCGGCGGGCGCGTGGACCTCTCGTGCCGTATCAGCGCTGGTAGCGCCTTCCTGGAGGTCGCCGATACCGGGCCCGGCATTCCGGCCGCCGAGCGCGAACGCGTTTTCGACCGCTTCTATCGTCGTGGCGGAGAAAGCGAAAATGCCAACACCGCCAACACCGGAAGCGGACTCGGACTATCCATCGTTCGCACGATTGCCGAGCGGCACGGCGCACAGGTTAGCCTTGCCGATTCCGGTTCCGGCGGCTTGCTTGCACGAGTCTGTTTTCCTCAGGCCGGAAAAGCGTTGGGCTAGTTCATTCGGGTGTCGGTATCTCAGCGCTTTGACCTGAAGTTTCCTGCGCCGTATAGACTACGCCTTGATGGCTACTGGCTTGTAGGCAACCACATCCATCTCGATCTTCACGTCGATCATCATGCGTGCTTCTACGGTCGAGCGCGCCGGGCGGTGGCTGCCGAAGCATTCCATATAGACGCGATTGAAACTTCCGAAGTCGCGTGCGTCATCCAGCCAGACGCCAACCTTGCACACGTCATCAAGCGTGCAGCCGGCCAGCGCCAGCACGTCCTCAAGCCGTTTGAAGACCTGCCGCGTCTGGGCTTCGATGCCACCGGCGACGACCTGGCCTTCGGCGTCTGTCGGTACCTGGCCGGAAACGAAAACGAAATCACCGGCGCGAGTGGCGGGGGACAAAGGGCGTACCTGACGATCCGATGCGAGAGGGGACTGGCCGAGCATTTCGACGGGCATGATTCATCTCCTATGTAAAAATGTTACATAAAAACCATTAAAAAAGGGCTTGACGACGCTAAAAAACAAATCTAGGATCTGTTTATGTAATTTTATAACAAGGAGTCGAGCCATGCAAACCCAGTTCCTTCGGAAATTCCTGATTCGTGTGCTCTCGCTGTCCGCGCTTGCGTCGCCTTTCGGGTACGCCCCGAACGCACTGGCGGCTGGCGGTGCGGCCAACCTGGCGATGATCGCCGAACCGCAAACGCTGGATCCGATGGGAACGACGGCGGATCTGGTCGGCACGATCATGCAGCACGTCTACGAACCACTGTACACCTTTGACGCCAAATGGAATGTGGTGCCCATGCTGGCGGAAGGCCTGCCCAAGGTATCGAAGGACGGCTTGACCCATACCATCACCCTGCGCAAGGGCGTGAAGTTCCACAACGGGCGCGAAATGGTTGCCGACGACGTGGTGGCCTCCCTGCAGCGCTGGATGGAAGTCTC
>JANNNT010000141.1:0-5304 GCA_031398685.1 Rhodocyclaceae bacterium
CAGACTTCATTAGGCGTGGCCCAGTTTAGGGTTTTGCGCGGTCGATCATTAAGCTGTTTGGCGATCCATTCCAGTTCGTTCTGGGTCACCTCGCGCATGTCCATACCCTTGGGCAGGTACTGACGCAGCAAGCCGTTGATGTTCTCGCACCCACCGCGCTGCCAGGGGCTATGTGGATCGCAGAAATACACCTCGATACCCAGCTGGTCGGTCAGTCGTGCATGTTCGGCCATCTCGCTGCCCTGGTCGTAGGTGAGCGTCTTGCGCCAGTGGTGGGGCACGGTCGCGAGCTTGCGCTTGAAGCCCTGGTAGGTGGTGTACGCATCGTGGCGTTCGAGCTTGACCAGACGGACGTGTCGGCTCACGCGCTCGAGCAGTACGCCCACCGCCGCCCCGCCGGCCGCTTTGCCCAGCAGCAAATCCCCTTCCCAGTGCCCGGGCAGACGCCGTGCGCTTGCGTCCTCGGGGCGGTCGTGAATCAACTGTTGCACCCACGGTCGATTGGGTCCGGTCTGCCCGCCGCCGATCTTGCCTTCATGACGCAGACAACGCACTACCTCGCGCTTGAACTCGCCCTTGGGCAGAATTTCAACAAAGGTGTAGATCGTCTGATGTGACACCCAGCGCTCCGGTTCGTTGGGATACGAGCGGCGCAGCCAACCCGCAATTTGTTGCGGCGCGTAGCGTTGGCGCAGCTTGCGTACGACCTGTTGGCGTAACCGATTATGCGGCCGGTCCGCCAGCTTGCCGGTTCGCCGGGGCGTGTGCCTTAATCTTTGCGCTCGTTGCTGGGCGCGTACCGCGCTGTAGTCAGCACGCGGTCCATGACGCAACAACTCACGGTTGATCGTACTCGGACTGCGCTTGAGCGAGCGGGCGATCGCCCGCTCGCTCAAGCCTCGTGCCACCCCACAACTGATCTGTTCTCTTTCTTCGGCGCTCAACTGTAAATAGCCCATCGCAAATGCCTCCCCTTCTCATCTTGGCACAGAGGTGTTGCACTTGATATTTGAGACCGCCTAGGCATGGGTCTGTGAGGCGCGTCAAATGGCGCTCTTGACGATGCATGCCATGAGATCCGTATAAACATTGGCTGCCACGGCATTGAACTTGAAGGTGCCCGTCTTTATTTACGTACAGACGGTTTTCCTGATCGATTCTGCTGGTGTACTAACGATTTCATTTTTGGGAATGTCTGCAAAGCGAGTTTCAGTCAGGGTAGCAACCGCCACCGTGCGAGCGGCACATGCCGTTTCTGACCGAGCAGACTGTGCACGAGGACGAACTCATGCACGGTCCAGCTGATCGTCTCGACGACCTGCTCGGCAACACAGCGGTCGCCGTACAGCAGGGTCACGTGCGGCGTGTATGTCTTCCCCCTGTTGTCTCCGACCCCAATTTTCCTCATCGCCGTACTCAGAACCTGCTGAAACGCCATCAGCGCGGCGACACCATTGCCGCCACGCAGGACCAACGGATGGTTTCCCGGTCTGCCGAGGAAACTCGCCGCGCGGTCGAACGTGACCTCGAACGGCGGCATTACAATGGCTGCCGCCGCTTCGGCTGCCCTCGCGACATCGCCTTGCGGCAGACCCACGTAATCGCCGAGGTAATGCAAGGTGACATGAAAACGCTCCGTTGCGAGCGGTCTGCCTTTCAATCCATGTTCGACGCGCAGATGCCGCGCAAGCTGTGCGATGCGCGCGGCGGCATCCTCGTCCGGGAAGATCGCGAAAAACAGCGGATCCGTCAGTTCTGGCGGGGCATCGAACCCCGGTAACCAGGGTTGCTCTGACATGCATTTAGCATGCCAATAGTTCTTGATCATTTTTAATACACGAACAAATCTTTGATAAAAATGAAAACATTCCCGAATCTGGAAACCCTACTCCCACTCAATCGTTGCCGGCGGCTTGCCGGAAATGTCGTAAACCACCCGGTTGATGCCGCGCACTTCGTTGATGATGCGGTTTGATACCTTGCCCAGCAGGCTGTGCGGCAGTTCGGCCCAATCCGCAGTCATGAAGTCCTGGGTTTCGACGGCACGCAAGGCGACGACGTATTCGTAGGTACGGCCATCGCCCATCACGCCCACTGATTTCACTGGCAGGAAGACCGCGAAGGCCTGGCTGGTTTTTTCGTACCAGCCGGCAGCGCGCAGTTCGTTGATGAAAATGGCGTCGGCGCGGCGCAGCAGGTCGGCAAATTCAGGCTTCACTTCGCCCAGGATGCGAACGCCGAGTCCCGGGCCAGGGAAGGGGTGGCGATAAACCATTTCATGTGCCAATCCAAGCGCCAGACCAAGTTCGCGCACTTCATCCTTGAACAGTTCGCGTAGCGGTTCGAGCAGTCTGAGATTGAGTGTTTCCGGCAGGCCACCAACGTTATGGTGACTCTTGATGGTATGGGCCTTTTTGGTTTTGGCACCAGCTGACTCGATAACGTCCGGGTAAATGGTGCCTTGTGCCAGCCACTTGGCGTTGGCCAATTTCTGCGCTTCGACCTGAAAGACTTCGACGAACTCGCGCCCAATGATCTTGCGCTTCTGTTCTGGGTCGGTAACGCCCTTGAGGTGACCCATGAACTGTTCAGCAGCGTCGACGTGAATGACTTTCACGCCGAGGTTGCGGGCGAAGGTCTCCATCACCTGCTCGGCTTCGTTGAGACGTAGCAGGCCATTGTCGACGAATACGCAGGTCAGCTGATCGCCGATGGCTCGGTGAATCAGCGCGGCGGCCACCGAGGAATCCACACCACCGGAAAGGCCGAGAATAACTTCTTCCTTGCCAACTTGCGCGCGAATCTTGTCGACGGCTTCGCTAACGTAGTCGGGCATGTTCCAGTCGTGGCCGCAAGCGCATATTTCGCGCACAAAGCGGCCGAGAATCTCCTTACCCTTGAGGGTGTGCGTCACTTCCGGGTGAAACTGCACAGCATAGAATTTGCGATCTTCATCAGCCATCGCTGCGATTGGCGTCGATTTGTTACCGCCGATGATTTTGAAACCAGGCGGCAGCTGGGTAACCTTGTCGCCGTGGCTCATCCAGACATCGAGCAGGCCGTGCCCTTCAGCATTGTTGCGATCCTCGATTCCCTTGAACAGCGCCGAGTGGCCTTGGGCGCGCATTTCGGCATAACCGAATTCACGGATCGACGAACCTTCGACCTTGCCGCCCAACTGCGTGGCCATCGTCTGCATGCCATAGCAGATCCCGAGTACCGGCACCCCGAGTTCGAATACAACCGGTGGCGCCTTGAAATCCTCGACCTCATAGACCGAGTTGGGACCACCCGAAAGAATGATCCCCTGCGGATTGAAGTTGCGGATGAACTCTTCCGAAACGTCGTAGGGGTGCAGTTCGCAATAAACCTGATGCTCGCGAACGCGCCGTGCGATCAGTTGAGCAACCTGGGAACCAAAATCGAGGATAAGTATTTTCTGGTGGGCCATTTTTGAACCTTGAATGAAGAAGGGCGGCTACAGGAGCCGCCCTATTGGACACGGAATCAATCAGTCAACGTGGTAATTCGGGGCTTCCTTGGTAATCTGCACATCATGCACATGAGACTCGCGAACACCGGCCGAGGTAATCTCGACAAAGGACGCTCGTTCGTGCATTTCGTCAATTGTTGCACAACCCAGATAACCCATGGAGGACCGCAATCCACCTGTCAACTGATGGATAACAGCCAGTACCGAGCCCTTGTAAGGCACACGCCCTTCAATCCCTTCCGGCACCAGCTTATCAACATTGGATGCGCTCTCCTGGAAGTAACGATCTGCCGCACCGGCCGCCATGGCGCCAATTGACCCCATGCCGCGATAGGATTTGTAGGAACGCCCCTGGAAGAGTTCAACATCACCCGGAGCTTCTTCAGTCCCGGCAAACAGACCACCGAGCATGACGGCATCGCCACCGGCGGCAATCGCCTTGCAGATATCCCCGGAATAACGAATGCCGCCATCGGCAATCATCGGCACCCCAGTACCCTTGAGCGCATCGGAAACCATCTGGATCGCCGTAATCTGCGGCACACCAACACCGGCCACCATCCGTGTCGTACAGATGGAACCCGGGCCGATGCCAACCTTGACACCGTCTGCACCGTGATCGATCAGTGCGCGCGCGGCATCCGCCGTGGCAATGTTGCCACCAATGACTTGAACCTGAGGCAGGTTCTTCTTGACCCACTGCACACGATCCATAACCCCCTGCGAATGTCCGTGTGCCGTATCGACCACGATCACATCAACGCCCGCCTCGGCGAGCAATTCAGCACGCTCTTCGGTTCCCGCACCGACACCGATCGCCGCGCCAACACTCAGACGCCCGGAAGCATCTTTGCTGGCAAACGGGTGTTCGGTGGTCTTGATGATGTCCTTGACGGTAATCAGCCCACGCAGCTCGAAAGAATCATTGACGACCAGCACACGTTCAAGCCGATGCTTGTGGATCAGTGCCTTGCCTTCTTCTACGGTTGCGCCCTCTTTTACAGTAACCAGCCGCTCACGCGGCGTCATGATGTTACGTACCGGCTGATCGAGGTTGGTCTCAAAACGCAAATCACGGTTGGTCACGATGCCGACAACACGCTTGCCTTCGAGCACGGGAAAGCCGGAAATCTTGTGCAAAATTGTCAGTTCAAGGACTTCGCGCACCGACATCGTTGGTGGGACGGTAATCGGGTCTTTCAGAATTCCTGACTCAAACCGTTTGACCTTCGCAACCTCAGCCGCCTGAGTCTTCGGGCTGAGGTTCTTGTGCACGATACCGATACCGCCTTCCTGTGCCAAAGCGATGGCAAGACGAGCTTCGGTTACGGTGTCCATGGCTGCAGACACCAGCGGCATATTGAGCGTAATGTTGCGCGTCAGGCGAGTCCGGAGGCTGACATCGCGAGGCAGAACAAGGGAATGGGCTGGAACGAGGAGGACGTCATCAAACGTAAGCGCCCTTTGAATTAAACGCATGGCCTATAATCCGAGGTCACAAATCAGTATTATACAGCATGCTCCCAATTGTCAGGATGACCATGAAACGCTTTGCCCTTACTGTAGTTGCCCTTCTCGCTGCGACCACTGTTAGCGCCCAGATTTACCAGTGGAAGGATGAAAGCGGAAAAACAATCATTTCCGACAAACCGCCCGTCGGCAATGTCCGCCAGCAGAAAAAAATCGAGCCCGATGCTTCACCCACGAGCACGTCGCCACAGAAAACGACGTCTGACCGTGACCTGGAGTTTCGCAGGAGACAGAAGGAATCCCAGGAAAGCGCAGAGAAGGCCAAAAAGGAGCAAACGGCA
>JANNNT010000158.1:0-2642 GCA_031398685.1 Rhodocyclaceae bacterium
GGCCGCCATTGAGCAAGTCAATCGCTTCTCCTGTCTTCCGGTTTACCGTATCACCGACCTTTGCATTCCCTGCCGGGGCGTCGGTGCCTTGCACGACCACTCTGCCCGGTTCCTGGCCGCGAGGGATCACGGTCACGCCACTTTGCGTGTCATTTTCGTTCTGCGCCACACCGTTGATCCACACCGTGCGCTTGCCGCTGCTGCGGGTGACGACGCCGTTGATGGTGAGCGACGGGTCTTCGGGCACTACCTGCTTTTCCTGAATGTTGAGTTGCCGCTGACGATCCAGGTTCTGCCGGCGCTCGGGAGTGAAGAACAGGCGGCCGAGTTCTTCTTCGGCGCTGGCTGTCGGGTTGAGTACGGCGATCAGCACGAGGGCGGTAAGTAGTCCGGGAAGGCTTGCGTTATATCTTGTCAGTGGCGAGGGCGTGTTCATTGGAAAGTCCCTCATTGTTTGCCGGCGATTTCACGCAGCGTGATCCAGTCGATCTGGCATTCAGCCTGCAACTGGGCGTGTATTCCGCTTTCGGTGCCACCGTGTGGCAGACGTGAGACGTTGCAACTCTTGACCTGAATCAGCGCACTGGCTTGCTGGCGCAGGTCGTCGAGCAGGCGAGTCAGGTCTTCTTCGTGCAGCAGCCTGAGTTGCAAATTCATAGTGCTGGCGTAAAAGGCGAAGCCACTGCCGGGGGCGGCGTCGAGAGGGCGTTGCGGTGTTATTTCGTATTGCAGGTCGAGCAGGCGCCGCTTGTCGCGGATGTCTTTGAGCAGTTCGACCCATTCGAGCCGCTGTTCTTCGCCGATCACGCCCCGCGTCCGGAGTTTGTCGAACACGGCGGATTTGAGTTTGATCTCACTTTCTTCGCTGCGAACCTGATTGAGTTTGCCGACAAAATCGTTTCGCTCCGACTGGGCGGCTGTTCGTTCGAGTCTGGCCGCTTTGGTCGAATTGAGAGCGACATAAACGGCACCGGCACCGATAGCGATCATCAGCACTGCTGCCAGCAGGCCAAATTGCAGTTTGGGGAAATCAGCGGTGCCGAGCTTCATGATCCAAGCTTTCTGATGACCTGAAGGCTGAAAGAACGCGGTTTGTTGTCTTCAAGCGTGGTGTCGCCGCCTTTGAGCGATTTGCCGGATTCAATGTCAAAGGGGCGCTGCAGGACATCGACCTGCAGTTTCGGGTTGGCTTTCAGCGCATCAAGCAGGACATTGAAGGCGCTCAGCATTTGTCGCGCGTTGGCGTTGGGGCCGAGTTTCAGCGTGCCGCGCACAATGAGCGCTTCGCTGTCGCGGGGAATGGCACCGGCCGCAGAGGTATTGCGTGAAGGCGTGACCGCATTGCTTTCAATACCGCCTACTTTCCAGTCGAGACTGTCGAGTTCAGTCGACGGAGCCGCCTGCAGGGCGCGGCTGATCTCGTGATAGAGGCCGTCGGGAGTGGCTCCCATTTTCTCGAATTCAACATAGCGATCAATGACACGTCGCAGCGTTTCGTTATTGGTCGGGATGGGCGGAAAAGTTTTGACAATTTCGTTATATCGCTGACGCGACAGGCCGGCTTCGCTTCTGAGCGCATCGGTTTCCTGTGTGATGGTGTAGGTGTCGAACCAGAGTTTTCCCGAAAACAGCAGGCAGCCGAGCAAGACAAGCGCCCCGAGACTGTGGAGTACGGAACGAATTTGCCCGAGATGATAGTCGTGGCGCTGAACGTCGTTGGCGAACTGGATGCGCGGCGGCGTGGTCACCAGCAGGTTGAGAAAGAGCTGTTCGCAATGGGTGTCCGGCGGCGGTCTCTTGAGCCCCGTCTTTTTAGCGCAGTCCTCAATGCTGAGAACGTTGTAATGAATCGTCGGGGTGTTGACGCAGCTGCTCTGGATGGCTTTCAGTGCGCTGGTGTGCGCCAGGATATGTGCCGTTATCGACTGGTTGCGCCCGATCAGTCGCTGGCTGGCGAGGTATTGCTGGAGCTTGAGCGTCTCGGAGGAAAAAGTTTGCGCAATACCGCCAATGCTGCTGTTCTGCAATGGCGTGAGCCGGCTGAAATGCAGTTCGCCTTTTTCAAAATAGCTCTGCCGGATACTTTGATCCTGAACGGTAAGCAGCAGGTATTGATCTTCGGCGAGGTGGAGTTTTTTAAGCAGCGACGGGGCGAGCAAAGGCAGCGAGTAAATGCCGGCAAGCGCGACCCCCGCGCTGCCGATGGCCTTCAGCCAGGGGGCGAAGAAATCGTTGTTGGTGAGCGCGGCGAGCATGATGCGCTCATTCTTGCGTTTGCTCTTTGCGTAGCCGAGCGACAGTGATGCGGTTAGCGCCGCATTGAAGAACAGCTGTCCGATCTTGCGCGCGATGATGGCTTTGCGATCAGCCCCCTGCAGGAAGGGGATGGTTTCGATCTGGAAGCCTTCTTCGGCGACATTGGCCAGTATCGAAAAAATGCTCCCGGGAGTGTGCGCGAGGTAGTCGGCAAATTCCAGGTGGCCTTCCGGGGTTGCTGCAAACAGGCCTTCACCCGTCAGCACTCCCGACTGCCAGCGGTAGGCAAGCATCTGATGGGTGCTGAGGTAAAGCAGGCGGCTGGTTGTCATTGGCGATGCCCGGACTAGGTTTTTATCTTGCTGATGACGTCGTAAACCGGCCCG